>NZ_JBXVPZ010000015.1:0-56888 GCF_057961495.1 Streptomyces sp. P5F9
CCACTCACATCAGCCGATTCACCCGCCTCGGACTCGAACTCACCGCCTGACAATGGCGAATCCGCCAACAAAGTCCTGAAGGGAGGGGATTCCTGGCTCAGGCTGCCTCCTGGAGCAGCGCTCCAGGAGGTCTTCCGCCATCAGCACCAGCCGGGTTGAGACCAGCCCGGACGAGCATCACGCGGGCGGAGTTCTTGTCCCTGGGGGACACGGTTCCGCACGCGGTGCACGCGTAGGTTCGTTCTGAGAGGGGGAGTGCGTGCTTGGTTCTCGCACCGCACTGTGCGCAGTCCATCGTGGTGCGGGCCGGGTGCACCAGGTGCACGATGCGGCCATGCTTGCGGGCCATCTCGACGAGCGCGGTCTTGGTCGCGCCGATCGCTGCGTCGGCGGCTTTGCGGGCCATGGTGGACTTCGCGAGGAACTTGGGCCGGAAGTCCTCGACGGCGATGGCGTCGTGGTCGCGGACCACGGACTTGGCCCATTTGCGGGCGGTGTCCTGCCGCTGCCGGGCGATCTCCGCGTAGACCTTGGCGCGCGACTTCTTGGCCTCGCGGTGGCCTTTCGAGGAAGCCTGTCCCTTCTTCGGCTTGCGGCGGGCAACCATTCGGTCGTACCGCGACAGCTTGGCCTGGGCCTTGCGGCCGTGTTGTGGGTGGGGCAGGTCGTGGGCGTCGCTGGTGGTGGTCGCGGTCTCCTTGACGCCCCAGTCCACGCCAAGGACGCGGCCGGTCGAGGGAAGCGGCTGCGCTCCGGTGGCGACGACGAACGAGGCATACCAGTGCCCGACGCTGTCCTGGTACACGCGGACCGAGGACGGTACGGAGGGCAGGTCCCGCGACCACATCACGGTCAGCACGATCCCACCTGCGAGGTGCAGGCGGCCGTCCTTCAGTCGGAAGCCACGGGTGGTGTAGTTCAGCGTGGGCAGCGCCTCGCGCTTCTTCTTCACCCTGGGCATGCCCGCACGCTGCCGCACCGGCAGCCGGGCCCTGATGTCCTGGATGGCCTTGGCGCGGGACTTGGCGAAGTCGCGGATGGTCTGCTGCTGCGGAACCGAGGCACCCTCCCGCAGCCACGCCATCGCGGTGCGGGCCTCGGTCAGCATCTTGTCGAGCTGTGCCGGGCCGCACGTCGTCTTCCGGGTGTCTTCGGCCAGGGCCTGGTTCAGGTGGTGGACCTTGCGGGACGTGGCCACGCACTCGTTCCACACCCACCGGCAGCGCGCCCACTCGGCCTCAAGGCCGGTGCGGGCGGTCGACGACACACGGAGCCGGTAGGTGTACCGGGCGCGCCCGGTATCCCGCGAGACCTGCCGTCGTGTCGTCATGGTGTCACACTACCACTCGCAGACCACTCGAAACCCACTACCCTGGGGTCATGAATGAAGAGAAGCGCATCACCCTACGTCTGCCCGGCGACCTGCATGAGTGGCTTGTCGCTCAGGCCAGGTCCGCCCGCAGGTCCCTCAACTCCGAGATCGTCTACCGGCTGGAGGTCGAGCGCGACACCGCTGTGGCAGACGCCGAATCGCCCTGACGGCGACTCGGCTTTCCCTGCCCTGCTCCGCAGGGGTCCGATTCCTTCCCGGCCTGAAGGCCGGGGCATCCTCGGAGGCCTTCGGTGAAGACGACCGTACCGTCGGACCCCGCAGGCGAGGCGGAGGCGGCACGCGTCGCTGCGGCCCTGTCGGCCTTCCCGGGTGTGGTGGAGGCGGCCGTCGGGTTCGTCGACGACATCAGTGGCGACCGCCGGCCCGTGGCCTGGGTGGAGACCTCGGCTCAACAGCCGGTCGACCACCGGGCGTTGCGTGAATTCCTGCTGGGGCGGCTGCCCCGGGACATCCTGCCGACCAGGATCGTCCCGGTCCCCCGGCTGCCCAGAGACCCGGACGGGAAGGTCGCCGTAGAGGAGCTGATCGCGCCGTCGTGGATCTCGGCGTCGGTGCACTCGCTGCGGCTGCTGCCCGACTCGACGGAGAGCCAACTGGCGGATCTGTGGGGCGAGTTGCTGTCGGTGCCGGACGTCGAGGTGGACGAGGACTTCTTCGATCTCGGCGGCAGTTCGCGCACGGCGATCTCGATGCTCGCCCAGTGCCGGGCCGCGTTCGGGGTGGAGGTACCGATCCACCGGTTCTTCGAGAAGCCGACCATCGACAGTCTGTCGAACCTCCTCAAGGACGGTTCCGCCGCGCACAGTTGTCTGCTCGGCCGGGGACACGGCGGACACAAGCGGCCCTTCTTCTGCGTCTATCCGGGGACGGGTGTCCAGGGCCTGCGCCTGCTGTCGCGGCTCGAACCGGAGCGGCCGTTCCTGACGCTCACTCCGCACGGCTACGGCGCGTCCCCGCCGAAGATCGACTCCCTCGACGAGTTGGCGGCCCATTACGTCGACGAGATCCGCGGCGTGCAGCCGCACGGCCCCTACCACCTCGCCGGACACTGCGCCAGCGCCATCGTCGCGTACGAGGTCGCGGCCCGGCTGGAGCGGGAAGGGGAGAGGGTGCTGTCGTTCGTCGGGGTGAAGGCACCGGCCAAGGTGGTGCTCGAACGGGTCCAGGGGTCTGACTTCTTCGTCCTCGACGAACTGTTCGGCAACGCGGAGCCCGGCAGCGCGGCCAAACGGCTGGAGTCGCTCCTGGAGGAGGAGACCGGACACCTCAGGTCCCGGGAGGGGCAGGCGCTCGCCTTCGCCCGGATGCGGCCCGTACTGGCCGATCTCTACCAGGAGTTGATGAGTACGGCGTCGGTCGCGGCGGGCTACGAGTTCGACCGTTTCATGGGACTGATCGAGAGCTGGGCCTGGTACGTGCTGGAGGCGGCCGGGCACACGCCGTCCGCCTCTTCCTTCCCCGTGGACATCGTCACCTTCCCGTCCGACCGCCGCGACCTGTCGGCCGACTGGCGGGCGGTCAGCGGCCGGCCGCCCGTCGTGCACGTCCAGGACAGCGTCGAGCCCTTCGAGTCGCCCGAGTTCGCGCGGTGGCTGGTCGCCCTCCTCGACGCCCGCGACGCGGCCTGGGAAGCGGCGCCCTGACCTGCCTTCCCGCCGTCAGCCGTCCTCCGGCCCCCGCACCGGCGTGAACTCGCGTGCGGCCAGGAAGGGCGGCCGGCGGCTCGGGGCGGAAAAGGGTTCCCGCAGCGTGTTCTCGACGCTGTTGAAGACCACGAACAGGTTCTGCCGGGCGTACGGCGTGATGTTCCCCGACGAGCCGTGCATGCAGTTGCAGTCGAAGACGACGCCGGTGCCGGCCGGTGCCAGGCAGGGCACGACACCGGTCTTGTCGCTGAGCGTGCGCAGCGCCTCCTTGCTGGGCAGGCCGACCTCCTGACGGACCAGCGAGGTGCGGTAGTTCGCCGACGGCGTCTCGCCGGCGCAGGTGACGAACGTCCGGTGCGAGCCGGGGATGATCATAAGGGGGCCGTTGATCGCGGTGTTGTCCGTCAGCGCGATCACGAGGGTCAGCGCCCGCATCCGCGGCATGCCGTCCTCGGCGTGCCAGGTCTCGAAGTCCGAGTGCCAGTAGAAGTCGGTGCCGTCGAAACCGGGTTTCTTGTTGACGCGCGTCTGGTGCACGTACACGTCGGAACCGAGGATCTGCCGCGCGTGATCGACCAGCCGCGGGCTGGACACCAGGGCGCGGAACCACGGGCTGATCGCATGGACCTCGAAGACCGACTTGATGTCCTCGGAGCCCGGTTCCTTGATGATGCGCGGGTCCTCGCCGGGGCGGACGCGCGCGGCGATGCGGTCCAGTTCGGCCAGGGACTCCTCGACCGCGCTCCGGTCGAGCAGGTCGTCCAGGATCAGGAAGCCGTCGTCCTCATAGGCGTGCAGCCGGTCCGCCGACAGGGGTCCGGGACCGCCGTGAACGACCGGTTCGGCGCGTGGGAGCAGTGCTTCGCCGGTGGAGTTTCTGGTGGGGTAGATGTCCGTCTCGTCGGGGTGGCGTGTCGTCAAGTCCTGCTGCCCTCCTTGGCCGTGGCGGGTGCCCGCCGCTGTGAGCCGACCGGCGCGGCACTCTGTGCGGCACGCAGCGGTTCGAGCAACTGCTCTGTCTGCTGGACGAGTTGGTGGAACCGGTCGAGCGTCGGCGCGAAGATCACACAGCTCAGCCGGCCGTGGGCCAGCCCGGTCAGTTCGCACGGGACGACGCCCGAGCTGTGGTCGCGCGGTGAGCGGACGACCGGTTCGAGTGCCTGAAGAAGTGCCGCGAGCCCTGTGGGGCGCGGCAGCCGGTAGAAGTCGTAGTGTCCGACGGCGGTTTCCTCGGCCCGCTCGGGTCCGAGGAAGTGCAGGCCGAAGTCGCGCAGGTGAGTGGAGCCCGTACGGCGGGAGTTGAGGTCGAGCATGAAGACGGTGCCGTCGGGTCTGGCCACCGCGTCGATCCCGAAGTGGCCCCGGTATCCCCGGACTTGAAGCGCCGAGGCGATCACGGTGGCGCTCGTCACGAAGGGCTCGTACCAGGGCTCGTCCTTGAGGGAGCCTGCGGTCACGTTGCCCCGCACCTGCGTTGGCTCGCCGAAGAGCATCTCGCACACGTGCGTCAGGGTCGGAGGGCGCTGCGGGTCGGCGGGCACGGTGAACTCCACCGAGGGGAAGGTCACCGCGTCGCCCTCGATGTACTCCTCGACGACCACCGGTTCGTGCTCGCCGAAGTAGGGGCTGTCGCGCAGCCGCCGTAGGACACTGTCCGGCGGGTCCGAGGGCCGTACGGTGATGAGTCCGACGCTCGCTTCGCCCCGGTCGGGTTTGAGGATGCAGGTGCGGCCCGTCGCGGTGATCCGGGCGGCGGCCTCGACCGCGGTCTCGTGGCTACGGCACTCCGCGCCCTCGGCACTGCGGGCCCGGGCCGCACCGAGTCCGCAGTCGGCCACCAGGGCACGGAACCCGCTCTTGGTGTCCAGCCGGTCCCTGAGGTCCTGGGAGGCGCAGCTCTCCGGCAGTTCGACCTGTACCTGGAAGCGGTCGGACATCCGCCGTACGAACTCCCACAGGCCCGGTGTCGTCGTGTGCGGGATCAGGCGGAAGCGGCGGCCGGGACCGATGTAGTCGAGCAGGCCCTGCAACAGCGCGTCGTCCTCGATGATGTCGTCGAAGATCGATCCGGACGGGACGGCGGGGCTCAGGTTCAACACCCCGCGCAGACCGAGGAATTCACACTGCCAGTCGAGATGCGCCATCGGCACCTCGGTGAGGATGAGCTTGGCCGTCGGCAGCCAGAACAGCGACTGGTCCTGCTGGGGGAAGGCCTCGGACACGATGGCGTCGCTCTCCCCCGGCCGTCGGGCCCGCCCGGCGAGCAGGCGCAGGGTGTCCACCGCGTTGCACACGCAGACCGTGGGTACGGTGCCGTTCTCCGTCACTGTGCTCCCCTTATGCGGTGTCCGGTCGCTTCAGGCCGTGGCCGTTCCCGATCAGGTCGCCCATGGCGTCGACGAGGTGCCAGAACAGGGCCTCGCCGAGTTCCGGGGTGGCGCCGGTCGAGGAGGACAGGGCGCCGCCGTTGGAGGCGAGGGTCTCGTCGATCGGATGGAGGTAGACGCCGGCCCTGGGCGGGGTGTCGTGCTCGACCTTCTCTCCGGTGACCAGGTCCGGACGCAGGTACATCATGAGGCTGGTCTCGGTCACCCCGGCGTGCTCGGCGTGCCAGCCCGGGAAGTGCGGGAGCCGGGACGCGATCCAGTCGTCGGCGACCAGGCTCCACCAGCTGAACGCGATGATCTCGGTCGCGCCGAGCGCCCCGGCGGCACGGCACTCGTCGAGGGCCTCGAACAGCAGGGCCTCGTTCTCGTAGTGCCCGTTGACCACCACGATGCGCGCGGGTTCGAGAGCGGCCAGCGAGCCGACGGCGTCGCGGAGATAGTCCACGAGGACCGTCCCCCGTATGTACACGGTGCCCGGGTGCCCGAGCCCGCCGCCGCTCTGCGGAAGGGACCGCGCGGACAACGGCTGTCCCGGCACGAGGTAGGCGCCGATCCCGGCCGCCGTCTCCTGGGCCAGTGCCTCGGGGATGTCCAGGTCCACCGAGAGCGGCAGATGCGGGCCGTGCTGCTCGATCCCGCCGATCGGCCAGACGAGGGTGGCGCCGCGTACCCGCGCGGGCACCTGGGCACTGCTGAGATCCG
Source organism: Streptomyces sp. P5F9 (assembly GCF_057961495.1). NCBI lineage: Bacteria > Bacillati > Actinomycetota > Actinomycetes > Kitasatosporales > Streptomycetaceae > Streptomyces > Streptomyces sp. P5F9. Next base: position 6,129 of record NZ_JBXVPZ010000015.1, read on the forward strand.
TGAGGCGCTGGGCCGCCGTTGCCCGTGTCGGCATGCGCTACTCCTTCCTCAGGGCCCGGCCGACGAGGTCGCGGGTGCTCTCGTCGCGGCCGGACAGCCAGTCGGTGTAGCCGACGCAGATGCGCCGCAGGGTCGCGTACATGTCGCGGTGCAGTGCGGAGTACACCTGTACGGCGGTGGCGCCGACGCTCAGGTACTCGACCACGTCGGCCGCCTCCCGCACTCCGCCGGAGGCGAGGATCGGTATGTCGACACCGTGTCGGCGCAGGGAGTAGATCTCGGCGAGGACGAGTGGTTTCAGACCGTCGCCCGAGTAGCCGTACACACCGCCGAGCACGGGCTCGCCGCTCTCCGGGTCGACGGCGAGTCCGGGGATGGTGTCGCTCAGGGTGATCGCGTCGGCGCCCGATTCCACGGCCGCTTCGAGGCGGGCGCGGGTGCCGCCGTCGGCGGCGAGCTTGACGCTGATGGGCAGGCGGACCTTCTGTCGTACGGCTTCGGTGTACTCCCCCACCCGTTGCGGGGTGTCGTCGAAGCCGTCCTCGTTGATGCAGGAGATGCCCAGTTCCAGTCCCGGGCAGCCGGTCGCCTCGATCTCCTCGCACAGCGCGGCGAGTTCGTCCGGTGAGTCGGCGTGCACCGAGGCGACGACCGGGAGTTGCTCCTGGGCGAAGCGGCGCAGGGTGTCGCACCATGCCGGGACCGGGCGTCTGGAGTAGGTGGTGCTGTTCAGCATGCCGCCCCTGATGCGCACGATGCGTTCGCCGCCGCCGGGCGGTGGGTTGGGGTGGATCGTCTTGGTGACCACGCCGCCCGCGCCGCGCTCCAGGAGCCGCCGGATGGTGCGTTCCTGGTCGGTGAGGAGTCCCGAGCCGACCACCACGGGGCTGGACAGCCGTATGCCCAGCATCTCGGCTCCGGCGGCGTTAACGGGAACTCCGCTCGGGCAGCGGGCCCTGTCCCGTGCCGGTGGGGTCGGAGGCGGCCCAGCGGACGGCGCGAAGGTACTCCACGACCGTCTCCGGTTTCCGCATCACGTCGTCGATGTCGAGGAAGGCGACCGAGGCGATGGCGGGCAGTCCGCGCAGCAGATGGCTGCCGCCGGGCTCCTCGTCGATGTCCGTCAGCACGAGGATCGGCTTGCCCAGCGCGGAGGCCCAGCCCAGTTCGATGTGGGTGCCGTCGGTCCGCATCAGCTCGCCGGGAGCGACCGACGGCAGAATGGGAAGGTAGGCGTCGCACTGGGTCATCCAGAGGTGGTCGCGCACGGTCACCTCCTCCGGGCCGAACTGGTGCGAGATCTCGCCGAACCGCTCCACCACATGGGCCGAGAGGATCTCGCCGCCGTCCTCCTCGATCGCGGCGATCACCTTGAGGAGCACTTCGTGCAGGACGGGGGCGAGTACGCCGCCGGTGCCGACGGCGTACTGGATGGGCCCGCCGACGAAGACCTTCAGCCCCAGCAGACCGGCACCTCCGCCACCGGTGTCATCGACGCGCGGCTCCCCGCCGCGGTGCTGTGCGTTGTCGCGTTCGCTGCTTGCAGGCATCCGTCCTTCTGCCTTTCCCGCGGGTGTGAACCGCTGTTGCGGGTCGTCAATAGCTGGAAGCGTGCGATTCGTTCAGGTCGTGCTTCTCCGGACCGACGAGGGGTGGGTTGAAGACGCTGAGCAGGACCAGGTCACCGGCGTCGTCGGCACGGAGGTAGTGCGGCTCGTGGTTGTTCAGGACGTAGATGACGCCGGGTCTGAGGACATGGGCCGAGCCCGTGTTGTCCTCGATGAGTCCGGTACCGGCGATGCAGTAACACGACTCCAGGTGGTTGCGGTACTGCAGGAACGACGTCGTACCGGCACGCACCACGGTGTGGCAGACCGTGTAGCCGACCCCGTCCGAGGCGACGACGAGACGGTAGCTGCGTCCGTTCCCCCAGTCGACGTCGAGTTCGGTGCCCTCGACATCCTCGATGCTGCGGATAAGCAAGGCCGCTATCCCCTTTTCGTTCGGTGTCCGGCCGCCGGTTCATGGGCGAGACGGGCGAGTTCGGCGCAGACCGCCTGCCGGTCGGCCTCGGTCGCGGTGCCGCCGGCCGGCAGCAGGGAGACCTGGCCGGTGGTGGCCGCCGACCACGCGGTGACGGCCTGCCGGGCCCGGTCCTCGCCGGTGCCCGGCGGGAGGACCGTCACGGGGACGGCGGGCAGGTCGGCGGGGTCCCACGTGTAGGTCTCGATCAGCTTCAGGTCGGCTCTGACCATCGGCTCGAAGAAGTCGCGCGACAGCGGATCATCGAGGTCGAAGGGGGCCATGGCCCGCTCGGCGAGCGCCTGCCACATCTCCTCGGCGGGCATGGCGTGCAGCGGGTGCTCGGGCCGTGCCCCTGACGGCCCCGACTGGCCGAGCACGGCCAGCGACAGGGGCGGCGTGCCGGAGCTCTCCAGGGCTCTCGCCAACTCGTAGGCGCCGTAGGCACCACCGCAGTCGCCCAGCAGCAGGAACGGCAGTCCGCGTACGGCGACGTCCTCGGCGCACCGCTCCGCCAGGTCCGCGACGAGCGCCGGCATCGCCGACAGCGGGGGCTCGGTGAAGCGGTTCTCGCGGCCGGGCAGCCGGAACGTCAGCACCTGCAGCCAGTCGGGGGTCAGCCGGGCCAGCCAGGTGTGGTCGGACGGTCCCGCTCCGGGCTTCGGGAGCGTGTAGAGGAGCGCCTTCGGATCGGTCGCCGTGATCTGGTGGTCGCCGGCCCAGCGGTTCCCCATCCGCTACGCCTCCTCGCTCTGCCTCAGCCGCGCGACCTCGGCGACCAGGCCGCCGAAGGTCGTCTCCCGGAAGGGCAGTTCGAGGGGAATATCCATCTCCAGCCGCAGGGCCAGCGACTTGACGACGCGCAGCGCGAGCATCGAATGGCCCCCGATGTCGAAGAAGTCGTCGTCGTCCGCAAAACCGTCGACACGGCCAAGTACCTTCCGCCATACGGCGGTTACCGCCTCCGAGACCTCGGACGAGCCGTCGGCCGTGGCCCGTTCGGTGATGTGCTCCGCGCTGTCCGTCATGCCCTGCCCTTCGTGTGACCGTCCACGTCGGCCGCGGTGTCCTGCGCTACGGGGTGTTCCGCGTCCCTCGTCCCGCCCGGTGCGGCACTCCCCCGGCTCGTCTTGCCGGACGGTGTCAGGGGGAGCTCGGTACGGGCCTCGATGCGCGTCGCCACCATGTGCGGGGGCAGACGCTGTTTCAGCCAGCGGCGCAGTTCGGCGGTGTCCAACGCGGTGGACGACGAGGTGACCAGGACGGTCAGGGAGGTGGCCACGGGTGCGCTGTCGGGAACGCAGAGCGCGTCGGTCACCTCCGGGTGTGTCCGGACCACGGCCTCGATCTCGCCGAGTTCGACCCGGTGTCCGGCGATCTTGATCTGGTCGTCGGACCGTCCGGTGACCACGAACGCGCCGTCCGCCTCCCGGCGCGCCAGGTCACCCGTGTCGAACAGGCGGTCCCCCGGTGCGCCGAGCGGATCGGCGACGAACCGCTCGCGTGTCAGCTCCTCGCGGTGGAGATAGCCGAGCGCGACCTGCCGTCCCCCGATGAAGAGCCGCCCCGTCCCGCCCTCGGCCACCTCGCGCAGCCGGTCGTCGAGGATGCGGACGCGGGTGTCGGGGGTGCTCACGGAGATCCGGGTGGCCGCGTCGCCGGGGGCGGTGCAGGGCGCGCCGGCGACCCAGACGGTGGCTTCGGTGGGGCCGTAGAGATTGCGTATCCGGGGACGTCCCCTTGAGGGTTCCCCGGATTTTCCCCCGGGGTCGAGCAGTCGGGGCACCAGGTCGACGGGGAAGGGTTCTCCGCCGACGAGCAGGGTGTGCAGTTCCCGCAGGCCCGCCGAGGCGGCGTCGTGCTCGATGAGGAGGCGGAGCAGCGAGGGGGTCACGAGCAGGTGGCTGACGCGGCGGCCGTGCCGGGTGCCGGTCGCGAGCTGGGAGGTCATGATGCTCAGCGGGTCGCTGCCGGTGAGGCAGACGTAATGCCCCCTGCTCAGCGCCCAGATCAGCTCCGGGAGGCTGGCGTCGTAGCCGGCACTGGCGTGCGCGAGCCAGACCTGCTCCGCCGGTTCGGAGAAATCGTTGTCAAGGGCGGTGAAGAAGCCCGCCAGACTGTCGTGCGAGATGAGCACGCCCTTGGGCTGCCCGGTCGAGCCGGACGTGTACAGCACGTAAGCGCAGTGCGGGACACCGGGCTCAGGCGGGGACGGCCGTCCGCCCTGCCACCTCAGGTCGTCCAGCAGCAGTTTCGGCACCCGGTCCGGGAGACGGTGCGCCAGCGCGCTGCTGGTGATGACGCAGCGGGGCCCGGCGTCCTCGACGACGGTCGCTAATCGGGCGTCCGGATGCACGGGCGAGAGCGGCAGATACGTCGCCCCGGCCTGGTGGACGCCGAAGAACGCGGCAGGCAGGTCCCGGTCGCGCTCCAGCAGCACCGCGACGATGCCGTCGGCCACCCCGCCCGCGCGCAGCGCCTCCGCGATCTCGCCGCTACGGCCCGCCAGTTGACCGAGGGTGACGACACCCACGGCGTCTTCCAGACACTCGCGGTCGGGGTGGCGCGCGGCCACGCCACGGAGGGACGTCCAGGTGGCGTCCACGGCTCCGGGGACACTCTCGTCCCCGTTCCCGGGAGCACCGACTTCCTGTTGGACGCCCGGAGTTGATGAATTCGTTGATCGAATTGTGGATCGAGCGGACAGCGACACGCCTCGTCACACCCCCGTACCTCTCACTGGGAGAGGGATACAGCTCTGGTGACTCTTTGTCACACGCTTCATGCAGTGGCCTGGGTGGTCAGCCCCTGGCCGATCCATGGTGACACGCTGACCAGGGTGCGGCAATGGGGTTAGAGCGGTGGATACCGGCCTCCTGAGGCCCACGGGATTCCGCTTCCGGGCGCCTCCGCAGACGCGTCGATTCCCCCTTGTGCGGGGCGCACCTGTCCGGTGCTGGGAAGGCTTTGCCGACTCGCGCCCGGTCCCGGCCCGTGATCGACGGCGGTCGGCAAGTCCGGTTGCCTGTGCGAAAGATGGGCCCTTGGGGCTCCGGGCTCCGCCGTGCCGATACCGAGCGGCGGCGAGACGATACTCAGCGCACCGGCGGGGCCTCAGTCACTGCGAGTGATCGGCTCTGGGTCGGTGTCGGCATCGAGCGCGTCGAGTACGGCGTCCCCGCTCGCCCGCGCCCACTCGGCCAGCATGCGGATCGGGTCGATCAACCTCGCGCCGAACAGGGTGGGTCCGTACTCGACGCAGGGTGGCACCTCGGCGTAGGCGCGGCGGCCGATGAGTCCGTGGGCCTGGAGTCGGCGGACGGTCCGGGTCAGCACCCTGCGGGAGATACCGCCGATCAGCTCGATCAACCCGCCCTGGCGCACGGGGCCTTGACCGAGGCCGTAGAGCACGACCGCGGTCCACTTGTTGGCCCCGAATTCCCACCGCACTGGACGAGCGCCGACCGTCTGTTCAACGGGTGGTCCGGACCCACCTGCCGACAACTGACCACCGGCCGGAACTACGCCGTCCTGTCCTCCCTGATGGGATACATCCGTGCCGAGTTCACCCGCTCTGACGGCGCTGTGTCGCAGTAGGTCCTCCAACTCCAGCCGACCACACTGCTGTTGCAAACCCACCGGCTGCCGCGCCCCGGCGAGCGACGAGGCTCGCAGGCGGGCGGCGAGGTCTACGCCCGGTTCCGCTCCGAACTGGAGCGCTCCTAGCTGACCCCACAAGGCCGAGGACTACGCCCGACGCCTCGGGTACAGCGTCAAAACCCTCACCCGCGTCTGCCGGGCCGCGACCGGTCAATCCGGCAAACAGGTGCCCTACATGGTGAGGCGAGGTGGATGAACCGTTTGCAGCAACACAGAGCGGCGACGAGGCCTGGGGAAGTGTGCCGGAACCGCCGCAGCCACCAGACGCTGATGCAGCCGACCCACCCCCAACCGCATCACGCGACTGCCGCGGGCAGCACGACCGCGGGTTCCCGCAGGATCCGCCTCCGACCGCCAAGGGGCAGCCGACGGTAGAGGATCAGACTCAGGCGCGGTCACCCAAGGGCGCTCGAATCAGCCTTGAAACTCAAGCGTGGAACCCCATTCCCAGCTCTTGGTGGGCAAGTCCATCATGTAAAGGTTGTAAGTGATGGCTGCCGAATCCTGGTCAGGGTTGTCGAGAGTAGACCGGTGCTCGTAGTAGCCATTCTCGGGATACAGGCAGTCTTTCCAGGCGTACGTGTTCGCGTCCAGGATGATGGAGCGGACCCTGACGGTATCCTCCTGCCTCCACGTATAGGTCCCCGCGTCCAATTTGATGCTCCGAGAGACGCAGCTCGGCGCCATCTTGTCGTTTGGCTGGTTCGACAGCACCTCGGTGCGCACGTTTTTGGCCAATGGGTGGTCCGTAGCAGATGCGGCGCTGCCCTGCGCGGCAGTCGCCGTAACAGCGACAGCGCAGACCACGAACGCTTTGAGCTTGCCAGTACGCATCAGATCCCCCGCGGTAGTTGGTGTGTCCGGATCATGTCAGCAGACGGGGCGTGCCGGTAGCTCGCATCGTGGACCTTTTCCACCTCATGACCCACGGCCGTTAACTATGGTCAAACCAAAGCGAGTTGATGGGTCTCCCCGCCGCCGGCACCGGTCCCGGCCGGAGCTTCGCGATAGCCCCGTTCGACGCCACTTTCCACGCGGGCGAGTGGAACCCCTCTGACCGAGAGCGCTCAGACCTTCGGCATCCTCGTGGACGGGATCTCGCTCGCATCGTTGCTGCGAGCCGCAGGCCCGCTCAGTAACCGCGGCCCGTGACGCCGATCGTCAGCCGCTCGTCCTCGGCCGGCTCAGCTTGACGCTGAAGCCGATGTGAAGCACCACGAAGGCACCATCGCCGCGTTCGAGACCGAGGCAGGCAAGGAGTATCTGATCACGTCGCTCTGACATCTCAGGAGTGCCGTCTGCGCCGAGCCTGTCGATTGAGCGGGGCGCAACGGATGACAGCGGCCATCACCGCGAGCGCGGGATCCCGTTGGCGTCGGCCGCTTCCGTGGTCTTGCCCGCGGGCCCGCGAGGTCACAGCCGTGGCAGGTCATACAGCGTCGCCCGGCAGTCCGGGTGACTGGGCGATCTCTTGTTCGGCGGCTTCGATGATGGCCAGTACGGCGGCCGCCGCCGCTGCGTGGTCGCGAGCCTCGACGGCTTCCACGATGGCTCGGTGACCCGGCAACGAGGCTTCCACCGCACCGGGGGTCTGCGTGCTGAGGAGGAAACTGTGCTCCAGCGCGATGCCGACAGCGCGGCCCAGTGAGCCGAGGAGACGGTTGCCGCCGGCGTCGAGCAGGGCCCGGTGGAAGGCGATGTCGGCCTCGATGTATCCGCTGCGGGCAGGATGCGCCGCCGCGGCCTCCATGGCCGCCAAGGCCTCGTACAGGGCTCGTACCTCGTCGGGACCGGCTCGCTCGGCGGCGAGCCGGGCCGCCTCGGGCTCGACGATCCGGCGCAGTTCACCCGTATCACGCAGCAGAGCCGTGGCGTCCTCGGCTTGTTTCCAGCGCAGCACGTCCGGGTCGAGGTGGTTCCAGTGCTCCGGGGGCAGCACGCGCGTGCCGGTGCGCGGGCGTACGTGCAGCACCCCTTTGGCCACCAGTCCCTTGACCGCCTCCCGCAACAGGCCGCGGCTGACGCCGATCTCGGCCGCGAGCGTGTCCTCGACCGGCAACGGTTCACCCGGCTCCCACGCCCCACCCACGATGCGCCGCCCGAGCTCGTCGACCACGCGCTGGTGCATGGTCGGGAAGTGCACCACGATCTCCGCTCACCCCCTGGACGTCATTCATCGAATCATTTAATGATTGAGGTCCAGGGTACGGCTTGCGGGCCTTCACCCGACACCGCCCCACCGCGAAGCGGACGACGCGAGAGCCACGGGAGTGCGTACATGACCGACGGTCAGAAGACGAACCGCCGCAGCCAGGCATGGTTCGGCGCACAGGGCCGCAGCGGGATGGTGTACCGCTCCTGGATGCGCAGCCAGGGATTCGGACACGAGGTGTTCGACGGACGTCCCGTCATCGGCATCGCGACCAGTGCCTCCGAACTCGCCCCGTGCAACGCGCATCTGACACGCGTCGCCGAAGCCGTCAAGCGTGGTGTGTGGCAGGCGGGCGGCCTGCCGCTCCAGTTCCCCACCATGGCCACCGGCGAGACCCTGATGCGTCCCACCGCCATGCTGTACCGCAACCTCATGGCCATGGAGGTCGAGGAGCTGATCCGGGCCAATCCGCTCGACGGTGTCGTGCTGCTGTCCGGCTGCGACAAGACGACCCCGGCCATGCTCATGGGCGCCGCCAGCGTCGACCTGCCCGCCGTCATGGTCACCGGCGGGCCGATGCTCAACGGCAAGTACCGGGGCCAGGACGTGGGATCCGGTACCCAGGTGTGGAAGTTCGAGGAGGACCTGAAGACCGGCCGGATGACCGAGGAGGAGTGCTTCTTCGCGGAGGGGTGCATGGCCCGTTCCAACGGACACTGCATGACGATGGGGACCGCCTCGACGATGGCCTGCCTGGCCGAGGCGCTCGGTATGCAGCTGCCGGGGTCGGCGGCCTGGCCCGCGGTCGACTCCCGACGGATGGAAGTCGCGCAGACGGCCGGGCAGCGCATCGTCCGGATGGTGGAGGAGGAGCTGCGCCCCTCGCAGATCCTGACCCGGGAGGCGTTCGAGAACGCCATCCGGGTCAACGCGGCCATCGGCGGCTCCACGAACGCCGTCATCCATCTCATCGCCATCGCCGGACGCGTCGGTGTCGAGCTGAACCTGCGGGACTTCGACGGCTTGGCCCGCGCGGTGCCGACCCTGGTCAACCTGATGCCGAGCGGCACCTACCTCATGGAGGACTTCTGCTACGCGGGCGGCCTGCCCGCCGTCATGGCCGAGCTGCTCAGCGGCAAGCTGCTGCACGGAGGACAGATCACGGTCACCGGACGCACCATCACCGAGAACACCGAGAACGCCGAACGCGTCGACTCCGACGTCATCACCCGCCTCGACGCCCCCTTCCAGCCGGCCGGCACCGGAATCGCCGTACTGCACGGCAACCTGTGCCCCGACGGCGCTGTGATCAAGCAGTCCGCCGCCTCACCGCACCTGCTCACCCACCGCGGCCCCGCGCGCGTCTTCGACTCCCCCGAGGCCTATCACGAGATGGTCGACGACCCCGAACTCGACATCGACGAGAACACCGTCATCGTCATCCGCAACGCCGGCCCCAAGGGCTACCCCGGCATGCCCGAGGTCGCCAACGTCCCGCTGCCCGGCAAGCTGCTGAAGGCCGGCGTCACCGACATGGTGCGCGTCTGCGACGGCCGGATGAGCGGCACCGGATACGGGACGGTGATCCTGCACGTGGCGCCCGAGGCCGCCGTCGGCGGACCTCTCGCCCTGGTGCGCGACGGCGACACCGTCGTCCTCGACGTCCCCAACCGCACCCTGAGCCTTGACGTGGACGACACCGAGCTCACGCGACGCCGGCAAGCATGGAGGGCACCCGCCGAGCGGCACACCAGCGGGTACTCCTGGCTCTACACCCAGAACGTGGAACAGGCCGACCAGGGCGCCGACTTCGGTTTCCTGCGCGGAAGCCGTGGACACGAGGTCCCCCGCGACTCCCACTGAGCCCGTCCCGGGCGACCGTTTCCCTTTGATCCAGGAGAGCATCGATCGTGGAATCGGCAGCAGCGCGCCCTCGTCCGGTCCTCACAACCGGCTCCGTCCTGCCGCAGGACGCCGACCGGGCCGCACTCGTCGCGCGCGTCCTCGACCCGGAGTGCGGCGGACCGTGTGTCGCCGCGGTCCGCGGTGAGCAGGTCGTCGACCTGACGGCCGTCGTACCGACCGTCTCCGACCTCATGGAGCGCGAGGACGCTGCGGCAATCGTCCGCGAGGCCGACGGCGGACAAGTCTGGCGCCTGGACCGACTCCTCGACGCACCGACCGGCCGCAGTGACGTCCCGCACCTGCTCGCCCCCATCGACCTGCAGGTGATCAAGGCCGCGGGCGTCACCTTCGCCCGGAGTCTGCTGGAACGCGTCATCGAAGAGCGCACGGGCGGCGATCCGGCGCAGGCCGCACGGGTACGGGCCCGCGTCGGGCAGCTGGTGGGCGGCACCCTCGCCGGCATCCGTCCCGGATCGCCCGAAGCGGACAAGGCCAAGGAACTGCTCGTCTCCGAAGGGCTGTGGTCGCAGTACCTGGAGGTCGGGATCGGGCCGGACCCGGAAGTGTTCACCAAGGCCCCCGTACTGTCCGCGGTCGGCACCGGCGCCGACATCGGAGTGCTCGGCTCCTCGGTGTGGAACAACCCCGAGCCCGAAGTCGTCCTCGTCGTGGACTCGCGCGGCCGGGTGCGCGCCGCGACGCTCGGCAACGACGTCAACCTCCGCGACATCGAGGGACGCAGCGCCCTGCTGCTGTCGCGCGCGAAGGACAACAACGCCTCCTGCGCGATCGGCCCGTTCCTGCGCCTGCTCGACGAGCGTTTCGACCTCGACACCGTACGCGGGCTCGACATCGACCTGCGGATCGACGGCACGGACGGCTACGTACTCCACGGCAGCAGCTCCATGCGTGAGATCAGCCGCGACGTACTGGACCTGGTGGCTGCCACACACGGCCCGCATCACCAATATCCGGACGGCTTCGTGCTGTTCACCGGAACGCTGTTCGCCCCCACCGAGGACCGACAGGCACCTGGCGCGGGCTTCACCCACGAGTACGGCGACGTCGTGCGGATCTCCAGCCCACGGCTCGGCGCTCTGGTCAACACTGTCGTGCCCAGCGAGCAGGCCGCGCCGTGGACGTTCGGAGCGGGAGCGCTGATGCGCAACCTCGCCCGACGCGGCGTGCTGTGAGTTGACCCCATGCCTGGCCGCGCGGTCCCGCGTGCGCAGTGCCGCCCCTGGTGCGACGTGCGCTGCGCCCGCCCGGTTCATGCCGGTGCGACCGGCTCCAATCCGATAGTGGTGTGCAAGCGCCGCGTGTGATCCACATGGCGCTCGGCTCCGGTCAATGTGACTCTGGCCGTCAGACGCGGGTCCGCGCTGGAGGCGGCCAACCGAACTTCCAGTTGGCCCGGTTCGACGACGCGTCGGCCGTCACGTCCGGTGAAGGAGGCGAGGTCGGCCGGGACCGTGACACGGACGCGGCGGGCCTCGCCCGGCTCCAGTTCGACCCGGGTATAGCCGATGAGGCGCTGCACCGGCTGGACGACGGAGGCGACCGGGTCGTGCAGATAGAGCTGGACGACCTCGGTTCCGGACCGTCCGCCTGTGTTGCGGACGGTGAAGGCGAGGGCGAACTCGCCGTCCGTCGGGGCCTCCTGGGCGTCCACGCTCAGGTCAGTCCACTCGAACCGCGTATAGGACAGGCCGTGACCGAAGGCGAACGCGGGGGTCGGATCGATGCTGGAGACCTCGTTGGCGTGGGCGAGCCGCGCTCCGAGGTACGTGGCCGGTTGGGAGCCCGTCCCGCGCGGCACGCTGACCGGGAGACGTCCGGAGGGATTGATACGACCGCTGAGCACCCCGGCGATCGCGTGCGTCCCCTCCTCCCCCGGGAAGAAGGACTGCACGATCGCAGCGGACTCCTCCACGGCGCGGCCCAGTGCGTACGGTCGTCCCGCGAGCAGGACGGTGACCACAGGGGTCTCCAGGTCCAGCAGGGTGTCGAGCAGCCGCTGCTGCGCGCCGGGCAGCACCAGCGCCTCGACATCGCATCCTTCGCCGCTGGTGCCCCGTCCGAAGAGCCCGGCGCGGTCTCCGAGTACCACCAGGGCGACGTCGGCCTCCCGTGCCGCCTGGACGGCCTCGTCGATGCCGGAGAGATCTCCGTCGTCGATTCCGGTGCCGCGGGCGACCGTGATCTCGGCGTCGGGAAACTCGGCGGCGAGAGTGTCGCGCAGCGTGGGCAGCTCGATGCCGAGTGGGGTACCGGGGTGGCGGACGCCGATGTGCTGGGGGAAGGAGTAGCAGCCCAGTACGGCGACGGGCTCGTCGGCGTTGGGGCCGAGCAGCGCGATGCGGCGCGGCCTGTCGAGCGGCAGGGTGCCGTCGTTGCTCAGCAGCACGACTGCTTTCTCGGCGACCGTGCGGGCCAGCGCGCGGTTCTCCGGGCCGTCCAGGTCGACGTGGCCGCGAAGGACGGCCGGATCGGACAGGTCCGCCCCGTCGAGCGCGGCCGGTATGGGGTTCCAGTCAGGGTCGAGCAGGCCGAGCATCGCCTTCTGGGTGAGTGTGCGGCGCAGGGCGCGATCGACCAGCGCCTCCGGGACGCGGCCGTCGGCGACGGCCTCGGCCAGGGGCGCGCCGTAGGTCTTGACGTTGGGCAGTTCGACGTCGATGCCCGCACACAGCGCCGTTCCCGCGGCGTCGGCCCAGTCGGCTGCGACGCCGTGCAGAGTCTTGAGGAAGGCGATGGCGAAGTAGTCGGCGACGACAGTGCCGTCGAAGCTCCACGTGTCGCGCAGCAGGCCGGTGAGCAGATCCTCGTCGGCCGCGGAGGGCATGCCATCGGTGTCGGTGTAGGCGCTCATCACCGACCGGGCGCCGCTTTCACGGATCGCCATCTCGAACGGGGGCAGCAGAACGTCGGCGCGCTCACGCGGCCCCACGGAAGAGGGGGCGAGGTTACGGCCGGCGCGAGAGGCCGAGTATCCGACGAAGTGCTTGAGGGTGGCGACGATCCCGGCGGACTCTAGGCCCTGCACGTATGCCGTTGCGATGGTGCCGACGAGGTAGGGGTCCTCGCCGATGGTCTCCTCGACCCGGCCCCAGCGGGCGTCGCGCACCACATCCAGGACCGGTGCGAGTCCCTGGTGGACGCCGACGGCACGCATGTCGTTGCCGATGACGGCGGCCATGCGCCGTACCGTGTCCGGATCGAAGGTGGCCCCCCAGGACAGTGGAACGGGGTAGGCCGTCGCTCCCCAGGCCGCGAATCCGGCCAGACATTCCTCATGCGCGAGAGCCGGGATGCCGAATCGGTTGGTGGCGGCGACACGGGTCTGGGTGCGGGCCAGGGAGAGCGCGCCCAGGGCGGGGTCGACCGGGGCCGTGCCGAAGGGCCGGGTCAGTTGGCCCAGTCCGGTGGGCAGGAGCGCGTCGAGATCGACGGCCTCCTCCATGTCGTGCTGATGGGGGGCGACTTCACCGCCCTGGTCCGAGGCGCCCACCCACACTCCGTACAGCTGGGCGGTCTTCTCCTGGAGGGTCATCGCGGCGATCAGGGCGTCGACTCGTGCGGCGACGGGCACGGTGGGGTCGTTCCAGAGGGAGATTCCGGGGATGTTCTCTACAGCCACGTTGGCGTTCACTTTCCTCCCGCGCGTCAGGCCCTTGGGCGGGGCGCGACGGGCGAGCAGGTAGAAGAGCAGGACTCAGGGCGGGACAGATCGCGTCCGGGCTCGGGCATCGGCCCGGATCCCCGTCGCCCGCCCATCGGGGGATGGAGTTGCCGCTGCTTCCAGGGCTGGTGCGGGCCCCTCGCGGCCACGGGCAGGCCACCGGACACGGCGTCAGCGTCGGTCAACGGCTGAATCCGGCGGTCAGTCCGCTCAGCAGTTGACGACGGCCGAGCGCGTACAGCACCAGGACGGGCAGTGTGGTGAGGACGACGGCGGCGAGAACGGCAGGCACATTGACCCCGTACTGGCCCTGGAAGGTCCACAGCGCGAGCGGCAGGGTCCGGCGCTCAGGGCTCTGGGTGAGGATCAGCGGCAGCAGGAATCCGTTCCAGATGGTCAGCGAGTTGAAGATGGCCACGGTGAGGATGGCCGGTCGGGTCAGCGGTGCCGCCAGCCGCCACAGTGTCGTCCATTCGGTGGCGCCGTCGACCTTCATCGAGTCGAACAGCTCTTTGGGCACGTCGCGGATGAAGTTGGTGAGCACCAGCACGGACAGCGGGATCGCGAAAGCGATCGACGGGAGGATCAGCGCCAGCAGATTGTCATAGAGGTGCATTTTGATGATGATCAGGTAGACCGGGATCACCGTCGCCTGCAGCGGGATCGCCAGGCCCATGAGGAACAGCCCGTTCATCGCGCGAAGGACACGCATGCGCCAACCGCGAACAATCGCGTAGGCGGCCATGAAGGAGACCACCACCGCCGGCACCACGGCGCCGGCGGTGACCACGACGCTGTTCAGGAAGTAGTGAAGGAAGTCGGACTCGATGACCAGTCGGTAGTTGTCCAGCGTGGGGTCGCTCGACGGCACCAGCGGGTTGCTCGCGTAGTAGCGGCTCTGGACCTTGAGGCTGGTGATGAGGGTCCAGTACAGGGGCACGGCGACGACGACGAGCCAGAGCCATCCGGCCAGGCCGCCGACCCAGTTGCGGCGGCCGGCCTTCTGGCGCGGGCGGCGTTGCCGCTCGCGGTGGGTGACCTTCTGTGGTTGTCGCGGCTCGGTCAGGGTGGTGGTCACGTCAGGCCCCTTCGAGTTGGCTCGCGCCGGCGTCCCGGCCACCGAGCCGGCGCAGCAGCAGGGCGAGGGCCAGACCCACCAGGACCAGGATGACCGCGATGGCGCTGGCCGGTCCCATCAGACTGGCCTGGAACCCCCGCTTGTACATGTCCAGTGCGAGGACCCGGGTGGCGTCGCCGGGGCCGCCCTCGGTGAGGATGAAGATGAGGTCGAAGAAAGTCAGCGAACCGACCACCATCAGCGTGGACGAGGTGATGATGGTGTACTTCAGCTGGGGCAGCGTGATGCTGAAGAACTGCCGGATCCGTCCGGCTCCGTCCAACTGCGCCGCCTCGTACAGGGACTTCGGGATCTGCTGGACACCACCCTGGTAGATCAGGGAGTGGAACGGGACGAACTGCCAGGAGACGACGAAGATGACGACTCCGAACGCGAGTCCGGGCCGCCCCAGCCAGTCCTTGCTCAGCGCCTGGATCTTCAGTCCGGCACCGAGCCCGAAGTTGGGATCCAGCAGCGCCTTGTACGCGATCGCGATCGCCGCGGAACTGAGCATCAGCGGGACGAAGTACACCACGCCCAGCACCGCACGGTAACGCTGGCGGCCCGCCATGAAAGTGCCGAGCAGAATACTCAGCGGCGTCTGAACGGCCCAGGACGCGGCCATCACCAAAAACGTCACCCCGAGGGCGTGCGGCAGCCCGGGGTCGGTGAGCACCGCACGCCAACTGGTCAGCCCCGACGGGTGGATGGCGCCGATCCCGTCCCACGTGGTGAAGCTCAGCGCGAAGACACCGACGAGCGGAACCACGGCGAAGCCGACGAAGACCACCAGCGCCGGCACCGCCAGCCACGGCAGGATGCTGCGCGGTTCGCGACGCGGCCGATGACCGGTGAGTGAACTCATGTGCCGGTGACCGCGTTGAGATTGTCGGCGAACTGCTTCGGTGAGATGGACAGTTGGAACAACTTGACGATGTTGTCCAGGAGGGTCTCGGCTGCCGTCGGACTGAGCGCCTGGTCCCAGGACTGGCCGAACACCTTGGCCTTGCTGGCGATGTCGTAGGTGAACTGCAGGAAGTCGGCGTTCTTGGAGGCGGCCAACAGCTTCTCCGTGCCCAGCCGGATCGGCACCGACCCGTTGTCGATCCACGCCTTCACCTCCTCGTCCTGGAGGACGCCTGTGGCGAAGAAGTCCTTGGCGACCTTCTTCTGCTCGGCGCCGGCCTTCGAGGAGATCGACAGGTACTGGGCGGGGTTGCCGACGGTGTCGCTCGGATCGCCCTTGCCGCCTTCCACGGGCGGGAAGGTCATGTAGCCCAGTGAGCCGCTGGAGACGAAGTCCCCACCATCCGCCTGCTGGATGCCGTACGACCAGGCCCCGTGCAGCATCATCGCGGCCCTGCCGGTGTACAGCAGCGCCTGGTCGGCGTTGGAGTCCGCGGTGATCGAGGAGAAGCCCTTGACGAACCCGTGGGCCTTGACGAGTTCCTGCACCTTGGTCAGCGCGGTGATGGCGTCCGGGTTGGACCAGGCGTTCTTCTCACCTTCGACGATGGCCTGGAACACCCCGGAACCGCCGATGCGGTCGAACAGGAACTCCAGCCACATCATGTTCGTCCACCGGGACTGGCCACCGAGGGAGAACGGCGCTATGCCCTTCGCGTTGAACCTGGGCACCAGCGCCATGATGTCGTCCCAGGACTTCGGTGGATTCACACCGACCTGGTCGAAGACCTTTTTGTTGTAGTAGAGGATGATCGGCTGCACGGTCTCGACCGGCATCGCGTAGATCTTGCCGTCCACGGTCGCCGCGCCGAACGAGGACGGGAACAGCCGCTTCTTGACCTCGGAGTGCTCAGCGAACCACGAGGTGAGGTCCTCGACCTGGCCCGCCTCCACGTAGGTGCGCAGCGTTCCGCCGCCCCAGCCCCAGATGATGGTGGGTGCCTTTCCGGCACCGATGGAGGTCTTGATCTTCGTCTTGTACGCGTCGTTCTGGTAGGTGGTGTCCTTGATCTGCTCCTTGGGGTGGGTCTTGTTGAACGCGTCCACCGCGCCGGCCCTGACGCCTTCCTGCGGCTGACCGTTCAGATACCAGTACGTGGCCCCGCCGCTCTTGCCGGGGCCGGACGAGCCGCAGGCCGCCAGCGCCGCGGAGGCCGGCACGCCGACGGCCAGGCCGAGGAGGGTACGTCGGGAGAGCGCCATGTCTTTTCTCCGCACCCGAGAGCCACAGGCTTCTCGTGAGTCATGGTGAAAGGTTTTCGAAAACTCCTTCTTCGAGCTCTGTCCGTGCAAGCTAGGTTTCGGTCTGATGCCCTGTCAATACGCGTGCAGACACGCATAGTCGGATCACTGTTAGCTGCGTAGAATCGAGCGAGGACGACCGTCGCGGCGTCATCGCAGAGGCCGAAACTGTTTCGAAATCGGCTGGTTGAGGACAGGACGACGCGATGGCTGCGGCTGACTCCATGTCGGTGCAGGTCATGCCATGCCAACACGGCTCGGTGCGGCCGATGCGGGACCGGGCCGACGCCCTCCAAGCCGGGTAGCCGGTCGTGGGTAACGTCCCGCGGCTCGGCAGCCGCTGGGCCGGCAACCGCCTGGAGCGTGCGGCCGAAGGCGGCGCCAGACGGATCGAAAGTCTGCAGGGGGCGGCCGTGGAGGACATGTTCGCGGGAATCCTGAGCGTCCCGCCGGCAGAGGCGGCCCGACATGGTCCCGGCCACCCCGGCCGGGTGTACGGCAGCCGCCGGAGACCGCGGTGGAGAGAGCCGCGGTGCTTGTCGGATCGCAGCACGGTCCCGGTCCCGGCGTCCCCACGCTGCCTGCCTGGTGCGGGAGTTCATGCCCGGTCAGGAGGGCGCGGCGGCGATCACTCCGGCCGGGGTGATCCCGCCCACCGGCCTGTGGGTGCAGATCCTCCGAAGGCCGAGCTGGACAGTGCGGCGGTCGGCCCGCTGCGCCCGGGTACGGCTGAAGCCCGACGCAGCCGTACCCGGACGGGTCGGCGGGGATGCCGATCGGACCGCGTTCACCGGACGCGGTCTCACGCAGATCGTCAGACATGTCCAGACCGAGGAACCAGTCGACTCGTTCCCAGACGATCTCGGTGCCGGACTGCCGTACGGTTGACCGGTTCCACCCGCGTTGCCGGTACGACCGGCGGCTCACCACACCGGTGGACGAACAGCTGGGAGGAACCGATGCGACCGAACGCCAGGCGCACCACCTTGGCCGACATCGCCCAAGCGGCCGGGGTGTCCGTCGCGACCGTGTCCAAAGTGGTCAACGGCCGCGGTGACGTGGCAGCCGACACCCGCACCCGGGTACAGGAGCTGCTGCATCGGCACGACTACCTCGCGCCGGTGTTCCGTCACACCGAGGCCGTCGAAAGCCCCACCATCGAGGTCCAGTTCCAGGGCGGCCTCAAGTCGTACGTGGCCGAGACTCTGGAAGGCATCATCGACTCCGCCGCCGAACTGGGGGCCTCGGTGGTCATCAGCAAGGCGTCCCATGCCCCGCACTGGGCCCGGGACCTCGTCTCAGCCGGGCGCCGCGCCGTCATCGCGGTCACCAGCGTGTACACCGCGGGGCACCTGAACGAACTGGCCCGGGCCGGGCTGCCACTGGTCGTGCTGGACCCCCTGCACCTGCCGGACATCCGGGTCAACAGCGTCGGGGCGACCAACTTCGCCGGTGGCCTGGCCGCGACCCGGCACCTGCTCTCCCTGGGCCATCGCCGCGTCGCCTATCTCGGCGGACCGGCCATGGCCGTATGCAACCAAGCACGCATGCACGGCTACCGCGCCGCCATGGAGGCGGAAGGAGTGCAGGTACCCCACGCCTACGTCCGGCCCGGAGAATTCACGTACGAGGCCGGGTTGCTCGGCGCCGCGGTGCTCCTGGACCTGGAAGAGTCTCCGACCGCGATCTTCGCGGGCAACGACGAGATCGCTCTCGGTGTCATCGAAACCGCCCGCGCCCGAGGCCTGCGCACCCCCGAAGACCTGAGCGTGGTCGGCTTCGACGACACAAGCCTCGCCCAGATGGCCTCACCGCCGCTGACCACAGTGCGCCAGCCACTCCGGGAGATGGGCGGTGCCGCCCTCCGAACAGCCCTCCGCCTGGCCAACGGCCAGAAGGTCGAGTCCCACCACATCGAACTCGCCACCGAACTCGTGATCCGGGCCTCGACAGCGCCGCCCCGCGAACAGACTTCGGCGCGTGACCAACTCAAGTGAGAGGTCTCCGGGCAGAGTTGGCGAACCGGTCGGAAACGTCTCCCGCGCTGGGCGCCGTGAACGAGTCGATCTGCCGTCCGTGGATCTCGACCCACGCCAGATCAAGAATGCCGGCACCCTCTCGCCGTACTGGCACCCGCTGGAGCCGGCATCCGCGCCTGCGGGGACAGGGTTGTAGCCAGGACCAAAGCCTGCGCCGACGAGCGCGGAATACTTCGCCGGCTCTGAGCTTGATCATCAACCTCAATGCCGTTGACTTGGGGCGGAGTTGGCAGTTCAACGGATACCAGGGGTGGTGTTCTGTGGCTGCTCGGCCGGTCGATAACAGGCCCGGCGCCTGCTCGGCGAGCAGACCGGTGACCGTGGTGACGTAAGCGTGGGCGGTGCCGACGGATATCCCGAAGGCTCTGGCGATACGGGCGAGGGTGTCATGGCGACGCAGGTACAGGAGTGCGACCAGCGCACGGCGGTGCGGCGGGAGTTTGCACCGCCGGTCACCCTCGCGGGGGACGATGAGCATCGTGACCCACTCGACCAAGGCGTGAGGCAGGTCGAGTGCGGCAGGATACGGAACCAACAGGGCTCCTGTGCTGCGGAGTTGAGACGTCGAACACCTCCCTCAACGGCACGGGAGCCCTGTCCGTTGCGCACCCCGACCTCACACCGCCCCCGTCACCCGATCAGCGGCCGCACTGGAAACGCTCACTGGTCGACGACGGGCACGGCGGTAACGGGGTTGTGGCCCGCGGCGACCAGCCGCATGACGAATCCCGCCACGTCTTCAAGCTGCCGGGCGTGCTCCAGTCCGCCTATCACGGCGGGCACGCCACCGAGGTCGCGGATCAGCTCGGCGGCGATGTCGAGCGCAGCGCCGTCGTCGCCGCACATCGCCACGGTCCGTTTCGGTTGCCCCGTCGGCGTCGGCGCCAGCCAGCTCGTCCCCGCGAACAGGTGCAGCGCCTTGACCACGCGGCTGCCTACGGCAAGCCCGGCGATGTGCTGTACCGCCGACCCGGTGGGCGGTTTGAGCAGGCCGGAGGCGTAGTCGACTGCGTTGGTGCAGTCGATCACGGCCTTGCCCGCCAACGACCCCTCGCCGGCCTCGGCGAGAGCGAGCACCTGGTCGAGCCCCTCCCACGCCACTGCCACGACCACGGCATCGCTCGCTCTGGCCACCTGCGCGGGGCCGACCGCCTCGACCGCGTCGCCGAGCCGCTCCGCGATCGCCCGGGCCTTGTCCTGTGAACGGCCTCCGACGAGGACGTGGTGTCCACGTTGCGTCCACGCCTCCGCCAGTGCCGAGGCCATCACGCCGGTGCCCAGAATTCCGATACGCACGTCGCTCTCCCATGTCTCGAAGCCTGATCTCTCGCTACGGTAGGAACCTCGGGCCTACCGATCGGTAGGCCCGAATCCGGTAGGAAGAGACGCGTGAACGACCACTGCTCGCCCTTCGCCGCCGACTGTGCGGTGCGCCTGGCCGCCGACCTGATCGCCCACACCTGGGACCCCGTGGTGCTGATGGCGCTGCGCGCGGGCGGACGCCGCCGGATCGACCTTCTGAGTGGCATCGCGGGCGTCAGTGACAAGGTCCTGACCCAGACGCTGCGCCGTCTGCACGCCAACGGCCTGATCAGACGGATCACCACGCCGGCCGACCGCTCCGTGCTGTATGAGCTGTCCGAGCTGGGCGGCAGCCTCGCTGACGGACCGCTGGCCGCCCTCGGTCAGTGGGCGATCGATCACGCCGATCAGGTCCTTGCCGCTCAAGAGCACCACAGCACCGGCAGCGGCAACCGAGCAATGGTCAGATAAGAGGTCGTGCGGATAAGCGTGCGGTCATGGCCGACGGTTCGGGCGTTCGCCCCAGCGGTGAGTCGTCCATGCCCGCCGGATCAGCCTGCGCACGGTGATGATCGTGTCGGCGAGGTCGAAGAAGGCGTCGATGACGGTGGTGCGCCGCTCGTAGCAGCGGGCGAGCCGGTGGAAGGCGTTCTGCCACGCGCGGGTCCGTTCCAGGCGCCCACGCCGACTGGCCTGGAGGGGCGCTCCCCCTTGTGCGCGAGGCGTCCGTGCAGGCCGCGTTCGCTGAGCAGCGCGCGGGTCCTTTCCGAGTCGTAGCCGGCGTCCGGGTGCACGGTGATGTCGTCGGGCAACGGTCCCAGTTCGTCCAGACGGTCCAGGGCCGGGGCGAGCAGCGGGGAGTCGTGTCGGTCGGCGCCGGCCAGGACACGCCCCGGCTCGGCCTCCGGCTACCACGTCCTCACCTACGGCCACCTCGTGGGCGAGTTGGTGCACCGTCTGACCGGTCTGCCGTTGCGCGACTTCGTTCGCCGTCACATCGCCGAGCCGCTCGGTGCCGTATTCGGCATCGGTCCCCTGCTGGTGGGGGTGTTCGGAGTGGTCGCCACCCGGGCTGCGGCGATCGCCCGCAGCCGGGATCACTCTGGCCGGAACCACCGTGGTGGCCGGCGGCGCCACGATGCGCGCCGCACTGCCCGTCTGCCGAAGACCTCCGCCGCCCCTGGAGCCAGGCCGTCGTCTCGGCTCCAAGGACGCCGCCTCGGCCGGAGCGTCGCTTACCCCTCCGGATCGTCCAACCAGCCGCGTTCCTGGGCCAGCAGGGCTATCTGGAAGCGGGTCCGTGCGCCCAGTTGTCTGCCCAGATCGCTGATGTGCGTCTGAACGGTCCTGCGGCTGAGCCGTAGGGCGCGCGCAATGGCGTCGTCCTTCATTCCGGCGGCCATCAGGCGAAGAATGTCTCGCGTCCGGCCGTGCAGGGCGCCA
Source organism: Streptomyces sp. P5F9 (assembly GCF_057961495.1). Taxonomy (NCBI): domain Bacteria; kingdom Bacillati; phylum Actinomycetota; class Actinomycetes; order Kitasatosporales; family Streptomycetaceae; genus Streptomyces; species Streptomyces sp. P5F9. Next base: position 27,659 of record NZ_JBXVPZ010000015.1, read on the forward strand.
TCGTGTCGTGCGGCGGTCTCGGTGGGTGAAGCGGGCCGGCTTTCCAGCGCGAGTGGCACGGCACGCTCCCATACGCTTTCGAAAAGGGCTATCAGTACGTCCAGCAGCGTTGAGGAGTGCACGACGAGTGAGCCCGCGGCGGGATCGTCCCTCTGCAGGGGCATGATCGCCGCGGCGCCGTCGAAGATGACCAGTTTCATGGGCAGTCCGGGCAGGAGCCGCAACTCTCCTTCCGCGGCATTGCCCCCGAGGGCCGTCTCCAGGCATCCGTCGTCCGCGATTCCGTCGCTGTCGTAAACGGACCGCAGCCGTACGTCGGTACGGACCGTGGCGCCCGCAGCGGTCGAGGCATCTGCAGGGGTGATCCGCGAGGTCACATACGGCGGCTTCGCGAAATGCAGCACCTCGTACCGACTGCTCCTCAGAAGGTGCACATAGCGGGCGCCGACCTGTTCGTCGCTCTCGACGACCTCGAAGAGGTCCGAGGCGATCCGTCGGCCCGGGGCCGCACTGTAGACCTCCTGGAGCTGTTCCGCGTACAGCTCCGCTTTCGCCAACTCCTGTCGTTTACGGGCCAGAAGAGCGCCCAGCGAAGAGCGAGGCGGGCCGGCGCTCCAGCGCGTGGGCCGTTCCCCGACGCGTACCGCCAGGAGTTCGGTCTCCAAGGACCTCAGGGCGGTCCGGGCCGCCGCGACTGACACGCCGATCCCCTCCGCGACTGCGTCCTCGTCCGCGTCCGGATGACTGACCAGGTATTCCAGTGTCTGCCGAGCAAGAGAGCCCAGGCCGGTGCCCGCCCACAGTGCATCCAAGGAGGACGCGTCCATCATCAACTCCTCGAAAGATCGCACGAGTTGATGCCGATGCTACGCAAGTGCGCAACTGCGCGGGCCCGCAGCCGACGGATCTTGTCAGGCGCGGCTGCCGAGGCGAGGATGAACACGGGTCACCGACGCGGTGATCGCCGTTTTGATGTCACGACACAGAATCATTTCCCTCCGGAAATGGCCCGCGCGGTCTTTGAGCGACGGGCCCCATTGGCATGGAGATTTATTTCCAATTCTGAACCGGGTCCCAATTCGCATGGAATCCGCTCAGGAAATGCACATGTAACACACAGACTATTGTCAACTGCTCCTCGGTGTACGCCAATTGATTGCGGTGAATGGGACTACCCACATTCACCGTCGACCGGCAACCGCGTACAGGTCGACCCTTGAAAGGCAAACTGGGGAGCAACGTTTTGCGCACTTCGCCAAGAACCGGTTCAGCTATACGCCGAAGAGCCGCCGCCTGCCTGACGCTCCTGAGCGCCGCGGCAATGACGGTCCTGGGGATGCAGATCCCGGCACACGCGGCGGCGCCGTCCGTCGCGTCGGCCTCAACGGCCTCGTCAGCCTCGTCAGCCTCGTCAGCGAAGAAGAAGATCGCCCTCGAACCGTCCTGCGCCACCCCCAAGAAGGGCGAAGCCGCCTGCTTCGCCCTGCGCCGCACCGACACCAAGGCCGTCAAGGGCCTGCTGGCAGCCTCCGTCACCCCCAGCGGGTACGGCGCCGCCGACCTGCAGAGCGCCTACAGCCTTCCCGCCGACGGAGGTGCGGGCCAGACCATCGCCATCGTCGACGCCTATGACGATCCCAGCGCCGAGGCCGACCTGGCCGTCTACCGCGAGCAGTACGGGCTGTCCCCCTGCACCACCGCCAACGGCTGCTTCACCAAGGTCGACCAGCGCGGCGGTAGCGACTACCCCGCGCCCGACGCCGGCTGGGCCGGCGAGATCTCCCTCGACCTGGACATGGTCTCCGCAGCCGCGCCGAACGCACACATCCTGCTCGTCGAGGCGGACCAGCCGAGCTTCGAGGACCTGGGGGCGGCCGTCGACCAGGCGGTCGCGCTCGGTGCCAAGTACGTCTCCAACTCCTACGGCACCAACTACAGCAGCACGCCGGGCAGCGGCGAGAGCTCCGACGAGACGACGTACGACGCCCACTACAACCACCCCGGTGTCGCCGTGGTCGCCTCCTCGGGGGACAGTGACTACGGGGTCGCCTACCCGGCCGTCTCCCCCTACGTGACGTCCGTCGGCGGCACCTCACTGGTCCGGGATTCCGGCACCGCACGCGGCTGGTCCGAGTCGGTCTGGAACCACGACGGCTTCGGCCCGGGATCCGGCTGCTCCCTCTACGAGCCCAAGCCCGCCTTCCAGACGGACACCGGATGCGCCAAGCGCACCGTCGCGGACGTCTCCGCCGTCGCCGACCCGGCCACCGGCGTGGCCGTCTACCAGACCTACGGTGGTGGCGGCTGGCAGGTGTACGGCGGCACCAGCGCCTCCTCACCGATCATCGCCGCGGTGTACGCGGCCGCCGGGACACCCGTCGCGGGCACGTACCCCAACTCCTACCCGTACGCCGCAGGCACCGGTCTCCACGACGTGACCGAGGGCGACAACGGCAGCTGCACCCCCGCGTACCTGTGCACCGCCGGGGCCGGCTACGACGGCCCGACCGGCCTGGGCACACCCGACGGCCTGGCCGCGTTCCGCAGCGGCCCGCACGGCAGACTCTCCGGCACCGTCACCGATGACAGCACCGGCAACCCGGTCGCCGGGGCCACCGTCACCACCCAGGGCGGCGGCACGGCGCACACCGATGCCGACGGGGCCTACTCGCTGGTCCTGCCGGTCGGCAGCTACGACATCAGCGTCGAGGCATACGGTTATGCCGGCAGCACCGCCTCCGGCGTGTCCCTCGCCGACGGCGACACCCTCACCAAGAACTTCGCCCTGAACCCGGTCCCCAGCCGGACGGTCTCCGGCAAGGTCACCGACGGCTCCGGCCACGGCTGGCCGCTCTACGCCAAGATCACCGCGGACGGCGTTCCCGGTGGCCCGGTGTGGACCGACCCTCTGACCGGCGCCTTCGACCTGAAACTGCCCCAGGGCCACGACTACACCCTGCACGTGGACAGCGCCTATCCCGGCTACACCTCGCCCACCAAGAAGATCACCGTCGCGGACGCTGACCAGAGCCTGAACGTCGCGGTGCCAGCCGACCCGTGGGAAGCCACCCCTCCCGCCGGTTATTCGGTGCGGGACGAAGGCACCACCGAGCCGTTCGACGCGACCGACGCCGCCCCCAAAGACTGGAGCGTGGTCAACGCCGACGGAACGACTGGCGGTTGGACCTTCGACGACCCTGGCTCACGCGGCAACACCACCGGCGGCGACGGCGGATTCGCGATCGTCGACAGCGACCACTACGGCGGCGGAGCACACCAGGACACGCAACTGCTCAGCCCCGTCTACGACTTCACCGACAACTCCGCACCCGAGATCGCCTTCGCCAACGACTACTGGGCCATCAGCGGCCAGAGCGCGGACGTCGACGCGACCACCGACGGCGGCGCCACCTGGACCACGCTGTGGTCCGCCACCGGCACCACCTTCGGCGCGCAGAAGGTCGAACTGCCGCTGACCGACTACGCCGGCAAGTCATCGGTGCAACTGCGCTTCCACTTCACCGGCTCGTTCGGCTGGTGGTGGAAGGTTGACAACGTTTTCGTCGGCGAGCGCCACGTCACCACCCTGCCGGGCGGTCTGCTCACCGGAGCCGTGACCGACGCCAACACCACCGCGGGGCTGGTCGGCGCCACCGTGACGAGCAAGGACGACAACAAGCAGAGCACCGTGACCCTGGCCACCCCCGACGACCCCGCCCTGGGCGACGGCGTCTACGCCCTGTTCTCCTCCCTCGGCAGCCACGGCTTCACCGCGGCGAAACCGCACTACACCGGGCTCGACAAGACGGTGAAGGTGCGGGCCGACAGCGCGGTCGGCGCGGACTTCGCTCTCGGCGCCGGGCAGTTGACACTGGACAAGACCTCCGTGACCGCGTCGGTCGGCTGGGGCGCGCAGACCACCAAGACCCTGACGGTCAAGAACACCGGCACGGCGGCCGCCACCGTCAAACTGGGCGAACAGCCCGGCGGGTTCAGCATGGCCTCCGCCAACGGCGCCCCGCGCAAGCTGGTCAAGGGCTCGTACTCCCCCCTGTCCAGCAAGGCCGCCGCCACCGCGCCGGGCAAGACTGCCACGGTGGCTCCGGGAGCCGCCGGCGACGCTTGGGAGACGGCCGCCGACCTGCCGGTGAAGCTCATGGACAACGCTGTCGCCACCAACGACGGGAAGGTCTACTCCGCCTTCGGCTTCAACGGCAGCGCCGACACCAAGGACATGTACGCCCTCGATCCCGTCGCCGGCACCTGGACCAAGCTGGCCGCCGCGGCGGACACCCGGGAGGACCCCGCCCACGCCTTCATCGACGGCAAGTTCTACGCCGTCGGCGGCTGGGGACCCAGCGGCGATCCCGACGCCAAACTGGAGATCTACGACCCGCAAAGCAACACCTGGACCACTGGCGCCGCCTCGCCCAAGCCCTACGCCGGCTCCGGCAGCGCCGTGCTCGACGGCAAGCTCTACGTGGTCGGTGGCTGCGGCGCACAGTCCTGCGGCAGCACGGATGTCACCGCCTACGACCCGGCCGCCGACAGCTGGTCCACGGTGGCCGACTACCCGGAGCAGATCTCCTGGAGTTCCTGCGCCGGCATCAGCGGCAAGCTCTACTGCGCCGGCGGTGTGGGCGGCAGCAGCGAGGTCAAGCACTCCTACGTCTACGACCCCGCCGCCAACGCCTGGTCACAGGTCGCCGACCTGCCGATCACCCTCTGGGGCTCCGCCTACACCTCCGCCAACGGCCTGCTGGTGGCCGCCGGTGGCGTCACCGACAACAGCATCACCAACCAGGCCTTCGCCTTCGACCCCCAGGCCGGCACCTGGGCCGCCCTCCCCAACGCCGACACCGCCACCTACCGCGGCGGAGGCGCGCTCGGCTTCTTCAAGGTCGGTGGCGGCGTCGCGCTCGCAACCCCCGCAACGACCGTGGAGGTGCTGCCGGGCTACGACCAGGGAGAAACGGGCGACGTCAGCTGGCTGAGCGAGAGCGCGCAGCAGCTCACCCTCCAGCCCGGCAAAAGCTCGAAGGTGACGATCACCCTGGACGCCTCCGTGACCGAGGTGACCCAGCCGGGAGACTTCACCGCCCAGCTCTCCTTCAGCTCCGACACCCCGTACCCCATCCCTAGGCTCCCCGTGGAGATGCACGTCGCCCCGCCCAGCACCTGGGGCAAGATCACCGGCACCGTGCTGGGGGTCACCGCCACCGGCGGCACCGCTCCGATCGCCGGGGCGACCGTCCAGATCGACACCTGGGCCACGAGCTACACGCTGACGACGGACGCCACCGGCGGGTACGCCCTCTGGCTCGACGTCCGCAACAACCCGCTCTCCGTCATCGTCGCCAAGGACGGCTTCCAGCCGACCGTCGCGACAGTGACGATCAAGAAGAAGTCCACCGTCACCAAGAACTTCACCCTCAAGAGAAAGTAAGGCCCGGCCGAAAGCCGGGGTGCGCCCGCTCGCCAGCAGGCGTCGGCCCACCCCGGCTGTCGCCAGTGGCCGTGGCCACTGGCGTGGGCAACCTTCCCGAGCAGGTTCAGGGTGCTCGGCTCGCAGGTCTCGGTGCAGTGCGCCCTGTAGCCGTCCCGTGTGGTGTCGCGTCTCACGCGAGAGCAACAGCGACGAATACGGCCACCGGCAAGCACGTCCCGGCCCGGCCGATCCGTTCACCCACCTCCCTCTTTCCCTTCGGCGCCGGACGGTGCGGAACCGCCCCGCACCCAGCACCCCAGCAGCCCCCGCACAGCACCGTTGCCTGCGCGTCGGCGGCTCCGCATGAGAAGACCGCGACGGCGTAGCGACCGCACGCGTGGCGACATCACCCACGCCCGCACCCAGGCGGTGAGGTTCCTCGGATACGACATCACCGTGCACTACAACGACCGCAACGTCGAGGGCGTGCTAAAGAACTGGTCCCGGTCATGGGCGCCGGGCAAGGACGGCGAGCTCCGGGACTCTGCGATCTTCTCGATCAGCGCAGCGGAGTGGCCGGATTGCCGAGTAAGGCTCGAACAGCGAATCGCTCACGGTCTCGTACGTTCATCGGCACCCTGACCTTCCCAGTGACACCACGAAGATCAAATGTCCCGCCGAAGCCCCACCGGCGGGGCTGCTTCATCACCCGGCAGCGCGAAGTCCCGCAACCGCGGCGTGGCCAAGTGCCTGGTCGCCGAGGATCGCCGAGCCGCACCGCCGAGCGAGCCTGCTACTGGAGTCCGTCGCCATCGTGCGCCTCGCCAGCAACAGGCTGGAACTCGCCCGGGCACGCGCCGCGCTGAGTTCCGCGCAGAGGGCGACCGGCCAGGCCGAGCAGGCACGGCGGGCGCTGTACCAGGCGCTGCAACTGGCCGATCTGTGCGGCACCCGGCGGCTGCAGCGATCCCTGCGGCACCTCAACAGCCAGGAGGCGCCGACCTAACCGCCCGCGCTTCCGAAAGATTCGCTCAGTGCGGCGGAGCGACGGGGCGCCTGCCTGACCGCCGTCGGCAACTCCAACCGTGAATCGCGGACCAGCTGTGCGTCACCGTGAGCACGGTGGAACAGCATCCGCCTCGCGTCTACCGCAACCTCAACGTCACGAGGCGCCCGGACCTCCCCAACGAGTTCCAGACCCTGACGGTTGGGTCCGAATGACCGGCCTCACAACTGCGAATGTTTCGAATCTGTTCGCGAATCCTGCGAGAGGCCTTGACGGCGATTCCCGGTTCCCTATCATCCAGATTGCTCGACACTCCGATCCTCGTTCGACATAGCGAACATTCAGAGCCGCTCCACTCGCACAGCAGGCCATCTCCCTGCGGCCGATATGTCATGCCCGCATCAACCCAAGGATGACGAGGTTCCCATGCGCAGACGAAGTCTCAGCCGCGGACATCTGGCCACCGTGCTCGCCGCCGCGGTCGCGGCCCTGATCGCGTTGGCGGCGACGCTCGTCACCGGCCCTGCTCAGGCGGCCACCAGCGGCGCCGTGCGCGGTGTCGGTTCCGGCCGATGTCTCGATGTGCAGAACGGCGGCCAGACCGACGGCACGTACGTGCAGATCTCGGACTGCTCAGGCGGGACCGGCCAGCAGTGGACAGCGACGGACAGCGGCCGGCTGACCGTGTACGGCAACAAGTGCCTGGACGTTCCGGGCCACGCCACCACGGCCGGTACCCGGGTACAGATCTGGACCTGTAGCGGCGGCGCCAACCAGCAGTGGCGGGTGAACTCCGACGGCACGATCCTCGGCGTGGAGTCCGGGCTGTGCCTGGACGTCTCGGGCGCCGGTACGGCCAACGGCACGGCGGTGCAGATCTGGACGTGCAACGGCGCCGGCAACCAGAACTGGACCGGCCTGTCCGGGACGCCTACCCCGCCGCCGAGCACCTCGTGCGCTCTTCCGTCGACATACCGGTGGTCGTCGACGGGCGCGTTGGCGCAGCCGGCGAACGGGTGGGTCGCGCTGAAGGACTTCACCACCGTGACGTACAACGGCAAGCACCTGGTCTACGCGTCGGACGTGTCGGGTTCGTCGTACGGCTCGATGGCGTTCAAGCCCTTCACCAACTGGTCGGACATGGCGTCGGCCGGCCAGACCGGGATGACCCAAGCCACGGTGGCACCCACGCTGTTCTACTTCGCGCCCAAGAACATCTGGGTGCTGGCCTACCAATGGGGTTCATGGCCCTTCATCTACCGCACCTCCAGCGACCCCACCAACCCCAACGGCTGGTCCGCGCCGCAGCCGCTGTTCACCGGCAGCATCCCGGGCGCCGCCCCGATCGACCAGACCCTGATCGCCGACGGCCAGAACATGTACCTCTTCTTCGCCGGCGACAACGGCAACATCTACCGGGCCAGCATGCCGATCGGTAACTTCCCGGGCAGCTTCGGCTCCTCCTACACGACGGTCATGAGCGACACGGTGAAAAACCTGTTCGAGGCGCCACAGGTCTACAAGGTCCAAGGCCAGAACCAGTACCTCATGATCGTCGAAGCGCGCAGCGCCAACGAGCAGCGCTACTTCCGCTCGTTCACGGCCTCCAGCCTGAACGGTTCGTGGACCCCGCAGGCCGCCAGCGAAAGCAACCCTTTCGCGGCCAAGGCCAACAGCGGCGCCACCTGGACCAACGACATCAGCCACGGAGACCTCGTCCGCAACAACCCCGACCAGACCATGACCATCGACCCCTGCAACCTGCAGTTCCTCTACCAGGGCAAGTCCCCCACCGCGAGCGGCCCCTACGACCAACTGCCGTGGCGTCCAGCCGTCCTCACCCTGCAGCGCTGACCTGCCTGATTCACCGGAGCATGCAAGACGTCATCAGCTTTCCGAACGTGATCGTTCAGTCCGGGTGGGCCTGAACTCCCGTTCACGGCGGAAGACGAGCGTAGTTCGTCCGGTCGTCCGACTCATGGAGGTCGCTGGTGGTACCGCTGCTCGGTCTGTTGGAGGCGGCCAGGGACAAGAGGATCCGGGAGGAGCCCGCGGGGCGGCGCGAGGAGGCCGCGTGGGTACAAGCTGCGCCGGACTACGAACGAGGCGCCGGAGACCAGGTACGCCTTGCTCGTGCTCTCCTCGTCCGTCAAGGCCCTCGAACGCGTCCCCCGGCTACGTCCGCAGGCCGCGGCGCGTCGACGTGTACGAGTCGACATGTACGAAGTGAAGGACGAGGGCCGGGTGCTGCACCTGCCAAGGCTGATTCAAAGTGACATACCCCGCTGCTGGGCGGAGTGTTGACGCAGATCAGGCTGGCCCTGGCCGGCCGGGCAGGAGCCCGCCTGGCGGCCGCGGTCGGCCTCACCGTGGGTAAGGACACGCTGTTCCACACTGGTGCGGGTGCGCCCACCGCAAACTGATGAGCGCACCCGAGCGTCGAGCGGAGAGCGTCAGGCCTTGTAGGCCACGTTCGCCATCATGCCGGCCTCACCGTGGTACGCGTTGTGGCAGTGCAGCATCCACTGGCCCGGGTTGTCGGCGTCGAGGAACACGGAGACCGTCCTCTTGGGCAGCACGATCGCGGTGTCCTTGCGCGGGCCGGTGGTACCGAGCTGGTAGGTGTGGCCGTGCAGGTGCATCGGGTGCCACATCTCGGTCGTGTTCACGAAGTCGAGTCGTACGCGCTGGCCCTCCTCGATGACGATCGGGTGCGCCTGCGGATCGTTCATGTCGAACGGGGTCTCGTTGATGGACCAGTTGTACTTCATCATGTTGCCGGTCAGCTTGATCTGGTGCGTGACATCGGTTTTGGCGGACTTGAGCCGCACGTCGTCGGCGGCCTGCAGCTGGGAGGCCTGCATGATCATGCCGTCCAGTTCCTTCGGTCGCACGGTCGCCTTCGGCACCCTCCCCAAGCCTGTGCGCACCAGCGCCAGGCCATTGGTGTTCTTGCCCTCGGCCAGGGCGACAAGCGGGAAGACTCCGTCCCCGAGGGTGACGAGGACGTCGTACCGCTCCCCCATGCCGACCAGCAGAGCGTCCACCTCCTGGTGCTGGACCGGGAACCCGTCAGTGTGGGTGATCGTCAGCTTGTGGCCGCCGAGGGCGACCCGGTAGGCGGTGTCCGAGCCGGCGTTGATGATCCGCAGGCGCACCTTCTTGCCGGGCTTGCCGGTGTAGACGTCGGGGTCGGCGGCCACCCGGCCGTTGACGAGGTGATGCGGGTACTTCACGTCGCCGGCGTCGCCGCCGAGCAGCTTGCTGGTGGCGCCCATGAGCATGAACTTCTTGGACATGTCGCCGGATGAGGAGGCCGAGGCGGACTGGGAGGCGGAACCACCCATGTCCATCCCGCCCATGCCGGTATCCGAACTGCTGGGGCTCGGGCTGCTGCCCATGTCCATGCCGCTCATGTCACCCATGGCGGCCATGCCACGCCTGAGTTCGTCGAAGGCGTCGTCGGGGGTGCCGGTGACGCCGTCGAGCCAGTCGTCAAGGACGATGACCCACTCGTCGTCGTACGACAGCGGCTCCTTGGGGTCCTCGACGATCAGCGGGGCGTACAGGCCGCGGTCGAGCTGGACGCCGACGTGCGGGTGGAAGAAGTACGTGCCGGGGTCGGGAGCGATGAAGCTGTAGGTGAAGGTGGAGCCGGCCCGGACTGCGGTCTGGACGGCGGGCGGTACTCCGTCCATGTCGTTGCGCAGCGCGATGCCGTGCCAGTGGATCGACGTGGTGGTCTTGTTCGGGAGCTGGTTGGACAACTCGGCGACGAGAGTGTCACCGGCAGAGAGCCGGACCTCCCTGCCGGGGGTGCGGCCGTCGAAGGCCCAGGTCTTGGGCATGACTCCGGCACCCAGGTCGATCATCGCGGGTGCCGCGGTCAGGGTGACCTGCTTCCGCCGTCCCGTGGCCTTGCGCTTCATATCGGCGGCGGTAACGGCCGAGGCGGTGGGGCTGACCAAGGCGTTTCCACCGCCGGAGCCACTGCTACAGGCAGCGAGCGCGCCCGCTCCGGCGACTCCCAGGCCAGTGAGCATGACGGAGCGTCGGTTCATGCTGTTCATTGCGTGTCCTCTGTTTCGTAACTGCCGATGTGGTCACGGAGGAACGGCACATCACGCGCCGTCCGGCGCGGCCTACAGACGCGGTTGAGAGAGGACGGAGAGGTCTGGCGGAGCGCGGCCGACCACTGCACCGGGTGTGCGTCCCGCCGCGGCCTGCCGCATGTTCACCAAGGCGTCGAACGAACTCTGGCCCGGTACGGCGAGCTGCACAGTGTCCACGCTCGCCGAGCCGCAGTGCTGCATGCCAGGCATGGCGCACCCGCAGTCTTCGACGTCGTGCGAGGAGGCGTCCGAGACCGACGTTGCCGCATCACCGCCCATCGCGTGTACAGCCTGGGCAGAACCCGGCATCACGTGCCCGGCACCGGCCGGTCCCGACATGGACGACGAGGTGCCCATCGGGGACGTCTCATGGTGGACGAGCACGGCCAGCGCGACGCAGAGGGTGAGGAACACCCCGTACGTCCAGCGGACGGCTGTGCCGCCTCCGCTGCGCGCTGTCCGTATTGCCATCATCTCCACCTGTGCCGTCATTACCGATCACCGGCGTCGGCATCCTACCCCCAGGGGGTACCAGGATGGTCGCCGGTCCGATGTCGTACCTACTTGGCCGGCAGCCCTCCCGTGCGAGTGCAGCACGGTGATGAAGGTGCGTATTCGCGCACCGATCAGCCTTCTGGCACTTCGCGGACTGCGAAGCCTGGCGCCATGCCACACGCCGAGCCGTCCATTGCACCGCCAGAACCTCAAGGTCGGCCGCTCGGGCTCTGCCCACCTGACCAGCGTGGGCCGCGCCGCGTGATCCGGTCACGCGGACTTGAGTGAACCCCTCCGACACATAGCGCGCCGAAGGGTTGTGGCAGGAATGCGCCGACGCCCACGCGTCGTCGTGCTGTCGGGCGGATCCACGACGGCGGGGGGGTCGGGCACGGGCAGCCGCAGGTCACCCGTGCCGCTGCCTGGCGTTCTCGGCCGGCGACACCCCCGGACGAAGACCGCGGCTGTGACGGCACAAAGTGACCCGATGCGCGAACGGCGGGCCCGGGCGCCACCGCAAGCTCCCTGCCCACCGAGGTCACGGCCACCCGGCCGGGTTCCCGGTTCGCCCGGTCAACTCGGCCGGATCAAGCCGGTGCGGGGTCACAACCCTGCCTGGCCGACACGTGTCTGACCTGTCAGGAGCAAGGCACTCCTAAGACCACAAGGGGGAAATATGCGATTCGCTCATTCCATTCTCGCCGGTACGGCGATGGCGGCCCTGGCAGTCGGCGCGACGACCGTTCTGGCCGGCCCCGCCTCCGCGGCACCGAACACCACTGCACAGAAGGTCTGTGGAAGCAGCTACAAGACCGTCAATTCCGCGCCCGTCGGCACGCAGGGCACCGTCTACCTGACCTACAACGCCTCCAACGGCAAGAACTGCGTCGCGACCATCCGCACCAACCCCGGCGCCGCGCGCGACATGGGCGCGTGGATCTACGTCTCCGACACCGATGAGTACGCCCAGGACGAGGGCGCCTACACGTCGTACGCCGGACCGGCCTATGTCCAGGGCAAGGCCCACTGCGTCGACTGGGGTGGCCACATCGACAACGTTTACGTCTACGTGACGGGCTCCAACTGCGCCGCGCTGAAGGAGCACCGGGTCACCACCATCCGCTGACCCGCGTAGTACTGCCGCGGTCCGCCCCACTCCCGTCGTCCGGGGGTGGGCCGGATCCCATCGCCGGTCCGGATGCCCGTCGTCCCCGCGCCGGCGAGGGCAGCCCCTGGCCGAAGGCGGCGGAACGGCGCCTGTAGCGCGGGGCTCCCTGGCCGGTTCCGCTACTCCTGTACGTCTACGCCGACTGGTGCGGGCCCTGCAAGGACCTCAAGCCGATCGTGGAAGAAGCCTCCGCTGAACTCGGCTACAGATTGCGCACACTGGAACTCGACTACGCCAGGGCCGAGCAGTCCTGTAGAAATTGCGCCCTCGACGCCGTCCGGACGCTCCTCGTGACCGTTGGCGGTGCTCGACGGCTCTGCTCCCACGATCATCTCCCCCACCTCGCCCCGGATGCGGAGAGCACCAACGCTCTAAAGCGGCCCGCTGCGGCCCTGGCCTGCCCTGACACCGGTCAGCCGTTCTTGGGCTTCCGAAGCCGCCTCCACGCAGATGAGGCCGCAGACCAATGAGACGAAGGCGTCGCGGAGTTCGGTCCGGCGTTCCCAGCGCACGGCGAGACGCTTGAACTGCCGGCAATCCGGCACTTGCGCAGCTCCTCACGGTGGGGGTTGGAGTCGTAGCCCTTGTCGCCGAGGAGTACCGCTGAGCGGCATCGGAGACTGGCAGGAGCAGTCGTCGGGCGATGTGAGAGAAAGCGTGTCGTCGAGTCCGAGGCCGGCCCGGTGGGCCGCATGACACTCGACGACACGGCCGCATCCTCCGGCTCTGCTACGGCAGGCCCCAGGCCGCACCCGGCTCACTGATGGCAACGGGCCCGATGACGAGTTCGGGACGGGAACCGGCGTGGACCAGTACCTCACGGCCCCGGGGAAGGTCGATGGCGAGGGTGCCCTCGCCCAGATCGTGGGTGCGGGCGGGTGTGCCGTCGTCCAAGAGCACGGTGAGGGTCCCGGTGAGGCCGTGCCGGAGATTGAGCGGCTCGCCTGCCAGGCTTCTGATCCTGATGAACCGGGTCACCCCGGCTTTTCGCACGGCGCTGACCAGGAAGGCACCCTGGGTCCGGAAGTCATGCAGGGTGACGTCTGCCCAGGAGGACGGGACCGCCGGGAAGACGCGGAGCACGCCGCCCCAGCTCTGGCAGAACATGTCGTGCAGGGACTGCGAGGCGGACAGCGGCGTCTCGATGACCGGCCCGGCCTCGGTGTAGTGCGTGTTGGCACGGCAGGGGTAGCGCGTGGTGGGATCGAAGAACTTCCGCAGGTACGTGATCGCGGTATCTCCGTCACCGGTCATCGCGTACATGGAGGCGGCGCCGGTGTAGCTGTAGCCTCGGTGGGCGCCGGTCAGGGCGTGCCAGTGGGTCACCGACTTCGCGATCAGGTCGCGGCTGCCGGGCTGGTCCCAGTTGACGAGATAGAGCGGATACACCATCAGCAGGTGTGAGTAGTGCCGGTGGGACTGCGCGTACGGGGTGTCGGCGCCGATCATGAAGCCGTTGTCGTCGACCGGGTACGGCGTGAGCCTGGCCAGCACTTCCTGCCAGCGTGGGATCAACTCGTCGTCGATTGCGAGCAGTTCGGCTGACTCGATCAGGGTCTGGCAGCCCCATCGGATCAGGGCCAGGTCGTAGTTGGTGTCCTGTGGCGGTACAACGGGGTATTCGGGCGAGAGCGTGCTGGGCAGGTGGAGTCTGCCGTCGCTGCCCGGGGTGAGGAAGTGCAGGTAGTAGTTGATCGCCCGGCGCAGCACGGGATAGATCGTGTCGCGCAACAGCGCCTTGTCCATGCTGTGCCGGTAGGACAGCCACACGTTGTGCAGTGCCCAGGTGAGGTCGCCGGTCTCGGCGCCTGTTCCCGGTCGGCCCACTTCGCGGTTGGCGAACATGTCGGAGCTGCGGCCGATGCCGGAGCTGTCCGCCTGGTAGGCGGTGGGCACGTTGGCCGCGAGCTGTTCCTGGTTCTGGCGCAGCGTGGTGGCGAGCGAGTCCAGCTCCGGGTGGTTGAAGCCGTGGATGAGCCAGTACTCCAACTGGACGTTGAGGTTCCACCAGACCGCGGGCCAGGGTGTGGGCTCCAGCCATGGCCCGGAGGTGGCCATGACGGGACCGCCTGCGCGGCTGGCGGAGGCGACCTTGTAGAGCTGGATCCAGTGGAAGCTCTGCAGACGTTGGTCCGGGAACGAGACGAAGCTCCTGCGGTAGAAGGTGTGCCACCACTGGATGTGCCGCTGCCTGAGGGCGTTGTACGCGGCCGCGCGCCGGAGGTTGCGCAGCGAGGCGGCTTGGGCGGCCGTGTCGGAGGGCGAGCTGTGTCCGACGCTGAGCAGCAGGTCGTGGCCGATGCGGCGGTAGGCGGTGGCGGTCTGGCCTCCGGTGAGGGGCTGGAGCACCTGCTCGGTGCCGTCGGAGGAAGTCCGCGTGGCCCAGGGCGGGTTGACGGTGTAGCCCGAGGGCGGAGCTTCGCTGATGTGCCGGGGGCTGAGCGCTTCTTCGGGGTGGAACGTCCAGGTGACCCGTTCATCGCCATCGGCCGTCACACGGGCGGCGAACACCTCGTCATGGATGAGAGCGGAGAGCGTGAGCGTGCCCGCGGTAGTGGTGACGGTACCGGTGAGCTCGGCGTTCCACAGGCTCAGCCGCCAGTCGACGGAGGTGATGGCGCCGACCGGTTCGAGTGTGAGGTGGCCGACCGGCAGGCGACAGGTGCCCCAGCCGCTGCCGAACTCGGGCCGATGGTCCTGGACCCGGCCGTGCTGGATGGTGAAGCGGAGCTTGTTGGCTCCCGGCTCCTGGTACACCATGCTGCCGAGCAGACCGTCCCCCAGGAACGGTCCCT
The DNA here is from genome assembly GCF_057961495.1 of Streptomyces sp. P5F9. Taxonomy (NCBI): domain Bacteria; kingdom Bacillati; phylum Actinomycetota; class Actinomycetes; order Kitasatosporales; family Streptomycetaceae; genus Streptomyces; species Streptomyces sp. P5F9. The sequence continues at coordinate 42,663 of NZ_JBXVPZ010000015.1, forward strand.
CGTGCCAGAGGGTGGGCAGTCTGCTCCACAACAGATCCTGGCCCCGCAGAAATTCTTTCCAGGCACCGTCGGCGCGCATGGTGTCGCGGAGTCTCCAGGGGCTTCCGCCGGCCCGGGCCGGCGGAACAACGTCGGCCGCCCCCTCTGCCCGTACAGGCTCGTCGGCGTGGGCCGTCCCACCGGGCAGGGCCGCGGCCGCGGCTCCTCCCAGCGCGGTGCCGAGTAAGACTCTGCGGGGCAGCGGCGAGTGCTTCCCCGGCTGTGAGGTCATCATCGTCCTCCAGAACTGACAGTCATCTACACATCGGGTGTATCGAGGAACCTAGGCACGCCCCAAGCACCTGTCAATGACATCGGCCGAGAGCCATCCATGCCGAAAAAACGGCTAATTTCGGCTATTTGGGAAGACGTGTGCGCACAAATAATACCGCCCAAAGTTCTTGACTCATCCGATGTATTGCGGTTACCTGCGTTCGCGTTCCTCACCGCGCATTCCGCGTTCGGCCCACGGCTGACTCTCACCGGAAGGACAGCGCCCCATGCGCAAGGCCACGATCCGGCGCTTGCCCCGCACTCTCCTGGGAGCACAGGCAGCCGCCCTCCCGCCGTTTCCGGCGAGCGCAGCCGCGCCGGCCGCGCCGCCGGCCGACCCTGCTGGACCGGCGCGTGGGAGAGCGCCGCATCCGCGACCGCCACCGAACCGTCGGGCCATTCGGTGCGCAACATGATCCACACCGAGGCCTCCAGCCGCGGGGCCTGCATCCGCGTCTCCAACCGGCTCGGCACGGCGCCGCTCGAAACCGACGCCACGGCCGTCGCCGCACAGGAATCCACCGCCCCGAAGAACCCGAACTCCGCGGCTGGAACGACGCGTTCAATCTCCTTCTACGGCGCCACATCCCTCACGGTCCCAGCCGGCCAGGACGCCGTGAGCGATCCGGTCCCCGTACGGGTGCCCTCGGACACCAACCTGCCAGGCAGCCGGTACACACCCCCACGACTCGGGCCCGGCGACGTATCACCGCTCCGCCCTGCGGACCTCGTTCCTCGCCCCGGACGGCAATCCCACGCCGGAGCAGGTCAGCACCGCGACCACCGGCTCCTGGCACTACGGCGTGGACGTGCTCGGCTCCAGGACAGCAGGGCAGCGTCGTCGCGCAGGGCGACTCGATCACCGACGGGTACGGACCGACAACGGGCGCGAACCACGGCCGGCTCGACCAGCTCACCACCCGGCAACGCCAACTGCCCCCGCACAAGCGCCTCGGCATGCCGAACACAGGCATCACGGGCAAACGCGTCCTACTGAAAGCACCGGCTTCAACGCCCTGCCCCGCCTCGACGCCGACGTGCTCTCCCACAGCGGCGTACACGCCCTGATCGTCATCCGGTGCGGGCGGAATCTTCGATGCCGCCGTCCGTGATCCCGACATCCCCGACCGGGCCCTGCCGGCCTTCGACTCCCGCGGCCACCCGCACTTCAGTGACGCCGGCCTGCTGGCCGGCGGTGCCTCGCTCACCCTGCCGTCGGCCTCGCCCGCCGAAGCGGCGCCGACCCACCACCCCGGCCGACGGCTGGACACAGAGCTCGTTCGCGTACAGCTGGCAGAGGCCCTGGAACCTGGACCTCAGCGACCAGCACAGCTACAGCGGCGGCGTCCATCGCATGTGGGTGCATGCCACCGACGAGCCGTTCGAGGAGGGCAGTTGCACCGACCCACGCCCCACAACCACAACCACAACCACCGCAGCCGGTCCCACGCCGGCACCGGTGCCGCGACGATCAGCCAGGGCCTCACGGCCGCCTCGGCCTCCAGAGCTGGATTGTCGGCCCCAATCCTGATACATCACGTTGTCATGGCCATGAGCATGATGGAACTGCACAGCATAAATCGCTGGGAAGCCTCCTTCCTCCGCGAGGAGGTGGGCGGCTACTTCGCCCACGGCATCGAGTGCACACCGGGCGCGACGGTACTCGACGTGGGCGCCAACATCGGTGTGTTCTCGGCCGCCGTGTACGAGCGGCTGGACGGAGACGTGCGGATCTACGCCTTCGAGCCGCTGCCGCCACTCCACGCGACACTCGAACGCAATGCCCGCGAGTTCTTCAACGGGCGTCTGACCGCGCTCCCCTACGGCCTGGCGTCCCGTGACGACGAGCTCGACTTCAGCTACATCCCGGCCGCCACGATCTTCTCGTCCTCCTCGCGGGATCAGGGGAACATCGAGGACGAGCGGCGCCGGGTCACCGCCAGCGTCGTCGAAATGATCCGCCAGGGCGGCCTCGGACCGGTCCTGCGCCGCGTACCCGCCCCCCTCCTCACCCTTCTCATCAGCCGCAAACTGCGGGTGCTGCGGCGGCTGGAGACTCACCGAGTGAAGGTCAGGCCCCTGTCCTCGGTGCTCGACGAGCAGGGCATCGACCACATCGACCTCCTCAAGGTCGATGTGGAAGGCGCCGAACTCGAAGTACTCAGAGGCATCGAGGAACGCCATTGGCCGCTGGTCCGCCAGGCCGTCGTCGAGGTGGAGGGCTGGCGGCAGAACCGCGACACGGTCTGCGAGGTCCTCCTCACGCACGGCTTCACCGTCAGCACCGAGCAGGACTCGGTGCAGCGGGCCGGCGACATCGGCATAGTGTTCGCGGTCAGGCCCGAACCACGCGCAGCGCACGGCCCCCAGGGAGGTACCAACGGCTGACACATAGAGGTTGATCGGTTCTGATGGCCTTGTCCAGGGCGGGAGTTGGGCGTTCGGTCCGATGTGGGAACGTCGCCGTGGATCGTGTCGGATGAGGTGCGGGACTGCTTGGAGCCGTTGCTGTCGCAGCGCGAGCGCAGGTTCCGGTATTCGGGCCGCGAGGTACGGTGCGGGATCCGATACGTGCCGCCTGCCGGGACCCAGCGGGCGTACCTCCCGCAGGAGTTGGGCTCCGGCTCGGGCACGACATGCTGGCGCCGGTTGCGGGACGGGAACGAGGCCGGCGTCCGGCAACGGCCGCACGAGGTCCTGCCGACCGAGTCGAATGCGGCCTCACACCTGAACTGGTCTCGCTGCGCGGTCAACTCCTGCCCCACGTTCAGGTGTTGAAGAGGGGGCAGCGCACGGGGCCGTCGCCGGTCGACCGGGGCCGGCCCAGCTCGAAACGCCGCTGAACCCGGAGCCCCTTTGACCAGACGGGTGCACCAGCCTCATGTCCCGGCGGCGGCACGGACGCCAACGAGCCTTCCCGCCTATCACGACCCCGACGGTCCGGCCGGTCGATGCGGCACAGCCTCGGCATTCCTGGCGGCGGCGGCCGCGACGGCTGCCAGGTCGTCGCCCGAGAAGCCGACGCGGCTCAGCACCGCCAGGGACTTGTTCGTCGCCAGCGTGCACAACGCCAGTTCCGCCGCCTCCCGCTCACCGGCCCCCGCCGCCAGCAAGGCTTGCTCCAGCCTCGCCCGCAAACCGTCGATCATGGCGCGGACCATCGCCTGCCCCTCCGCGTCGAGCGCCGGGAACTGCGTTGCCGACACCGTGAGCAGGCAGCCGTCAGGGACCGTCGGGTCGGCGATGCGGTTCAGGGCGACCTGCAGGTAGGCGGCCACAACGGCGCTCGGGCTCGGGTGGGGGCCGGACAGTGCTTGCTCGTACAGCGGGTGGTAGGTCTGCGCGTACCGTTGGAGGCTTTTGCGGAAGAGGGCGCTCTTGTCGCCGAAGGTGCCGTAGAGCGAGCCCCGGCCCAGGCCCGTGCCCTCGGCCAGGCGGTCGATCGAGGCCTCCGAATATCCCCAGCGCCAGAAGACGTGCATCGCACGTCGTAGCGCCTCGTCCACGTCGAACTGCTTGCGGCCTGCCATGGTCCGTCAGTCTACACATCTTGTAACGATCGTTCAAAGATGGGTAGAGTCGTCGGCATGACAACCTTGAGTTCGCTGCGACTGCCCGACGGATTCCCTGACGTCTTCACCAGCCGGCTCGTGGAGGTGAACGGACTGCGGCTGCACGCGGTCACCGGCGGGGACGGCCCGGCGCTGCTGCTGATCGGCGGATGGCCCCAGACCTGGTACGCCTGGCGGGAGGTGATGCCCGCGCTGGCCCGTCGGCACACCGTCGTCGCCGTCGACTCGCGCGGCGCCGGGCTCTCCGACAAGCCCGACGACGGGTACGACGCCGGCACCCTGGCCGCCGATCTGGTCGCGCTGATGGCCGCGCTCGGACACGACCGCTTCGACGTGGCCGGCCACGACATCGGCACCTGGACCGGATACGCCCTCGCCGCCGATCACCCCGAGCGGGTGGGCCGGCTCGCCATCATCGAAGCACTGATCCCCGGTCTCACGCCGTCCCCGCCGTTCTTCGGCCCGGCCGCGGCCAACCTGAAGCTCTGGCAGTTCGGCTTCAACCGCCTCACCGACCTCAACGAGGAACTGGTCCGGGGACGGGAACGGCTCTTCTTCGGCTGGCAGTTCGCCACCAAGGCCGCCACGCCGACCGCGATCCCCGCGTACGCCGTCGACGTCTACGTCGACGCGATCACCGCGGATCCCCGCGCGCTGCGGGCGAGCTTCGCCTACTACCGGGCGCTGGACGAGACGATCGCGCAGAACGAGCAGCGCGGCAAGACCCGGCTGACGCTGCCGGTGCTCGCCGTCGGCGGCGCGCTGTGGAGCGGCGAGGGTGCCGCCCAGACGATGCGGCTGGCGGCCGACGACGTCACGGGGGTCGTCCTCGACGACTGCGGCCATTACCCGGCCGAGGAGCAGCCGGCGCGGTTCGCCGAGATCCTGGAGGACTTCCTCGCGGCCAGCCGGTAGCAACCACGCCACACGGCTGGACTTCGCGAACGGGGCACGGAGCTTCGCACAGGCAGCTACGTCGTCGAGCAGACCTTCGCCCTCCTCTACCAGTTCAACCGCCTCGCCCTCCCGGGCGATCCAGTGGTGCCGGCCGACAGCGTGATGTGCGTTCCCGACCGGCGCATGTGCCGGATCCATGCCCGCTCTTGTGCACGGCCCGCGGATCGCCATCATCGGGGGTGGCATCGGTAGTCTCGCCGCCGGCGCCTTCCTGCGCCGCGCGGGACTGACCTCCACCGTCTACGAGCAGGCGCCCGTACTCGCCGAGGTCGGCGCCGGGCTGGTCGTGGCTCCCAATGCCGCACGGCTGTTGCGTCGGCTCGACGTCATGGAGCGGTTTGTGCGCCGGGCCGTGCCGCTGGACTGGGGGTGGGAATTCCGTCGTTGGACGGACGGCAGCGTGCTGTCGGTGGCGAAGCTGAGCGGTGTGTGCGAGCGGCTCTACGGCGAGCGCACCTACGTCGTTCACTGAGGCGATCTGTTCGACACCCTCAGGACGGCCGTGCCCGGCGAGTGGATTCGTCTCGGCGCCCGGTGCACGGCCGTCGAACCGGGCCCGGGCGGCGCGCTGCTGCGCTTCGCCGACGGCAGCCGGGTCGAGGCAGACATCGTCATCGGCGCCGACGGCGTGCACTCCGTCGTCCGCGGCGCGGTGGCCGAACCCGCGCCGCTGGAATACTCCGGCATCTGCGCCTTCCGCACCATCGTGCCCGCCCACGCCGCGCCCGACTTCGCCCTCCACCCTACCCAGACCCTCTGGCTGGGGCCCGGACGGCACTTCGTGCACTACCCGATCGGCGACGGGAGTGCCGTCAACGTCGTGGCCTTCGCCCCTGCCGGCGATTTCACCGACGAGTCGTGGAGCACGACGGCCACGATCGAGGAGTTCCACGCCGAGTTCGCCGACTGGGACCCGCGGGTGACGGACGTGATCGCCGCCGGCAGTGTCCCCGGACGCCGGGCGCTGCTGGACCGGGCACCCCTACAGCACTGGAGCCGGGGCAGGATCACGCTGCTCGGTGACGCCGCGCACCCCATGTTCCCCTTCTTCGCCCAGGGCGCCGCCCAGTCAATCGAGGACGCCGCCGTACTGGCCCGCTGCCTGGCGGGTTCCACAGACGACCCCGAGCAGGCACTGAAGCGGTACGAGTCGGCACGCATCGAACGCACCACACGCCTTCAGCAGGTCAGTCGCGCCCGCAGAGACATCAACCACCTGCCCGACGGACCCAAGCAACAAGCTCGTGACGCGGCGCTTGCCGGGTCCGACCCCCTGGTGGGCAACGGCTGGATCTACGGCCACGACGCCGAGGAGGTGTCCGCCCCGTGAACACCCATGCCGACGACAGGAGGAACCTGAGCATGACCACCACCACTCCCGCCGTACCGGACCGGCAGCGTCAGGTCGAGGACGAGCTGGTCCAGACGGTACTCGCGTCCTTCCGTGACACCCCGGACTCCCGGCTCAAGGAACTGATGCAGGCCCTGGTGCGGCATCTGCACGCCTTCCTCCGCGAGGTCCGCCTCACCGAGACCGAATGGCAGCACTCCATCGACTTCCTCCCGCCCAACTGCCCGTGGCGGGCACCGTCTTCGCAGCCGACAAAATCGCCGACACCGACTCCGTCTGCCCCTGAAACGCTTACAACTACGGCCTGAACCACGACCACCCGGGAGCACAGGCGTGCTACGCGACACGCAGCTCACCCAATTCGCCCGCTGGGGCGTCGACTTCATCAAGGCCGATGACATGCAATCGCCCGCAGCAGCGACCCATCGAGCTGAGCCTCTCCCCTGGCACCGACGTGTCTCTCGCCCGCCTCGACCACTTGAGGGCTGGGCCGGCACCACCGTCGAGCACCGGGCGCGCTGCGCCGAGCAGGGCATCCACGCGGCGGGTCCCACGCGGATCGTCTTCGCCAAGGCCAACGATCACGCCACCGTGCTCGGCGTTGCGGGGCTCGTCCTCTCACAACCTCAGGCTCATCGCGTGACCCGAACGAGGCCGCCCGCAGAGCGGCCGGAGCAGACCGGGACGCCAGTCCGCGTCAGGGGGCGCGGGTCAGCAGCGGCATGGCAACTCCATCGACCAGATACTCGACGAACTCCGCATCCAGAGGCAGGCCGAGCAGAGCGTGGCGCATGAACAGGGCCGGCACACAGAGCTCGTCGATGAATCGCACGTCCTGCCCCAGGGCGAGTTCTCCACGCCGTTCTGCCCGCTCGCAGACAGCCCCGACGGGTGGTACAGCGGGGATCAGCAAGGGGCGCAGCAGCGCCGCGAGCTCAGCATCATTGCGCATGGTGACGAAAAGACCGCTGATCACGGCGCCTGGCTCGCCACTCATCCACTCGGCGAGCAACCGGAGGTAGGCCAGGAGGTCGCCGCGTAGCGTCCCGGTGTCCGGCACCTGCAGGTCTTCTGCCGGGCGGAGGCTGATGGCCGTGGTCACCAGTTCCGCCTTGGTGGGCCAGTGCCGGTACAGCGTGGCCTTGCTCGTCCTGGCACGGGTCGCCACTGCCTCGTAGTGCAGCCCCTGGTAACCGGACTCGGCGAGCACCTCGTAGACGGCTCGCAGGATGATCCGCTCACGGCCTGCCGAGAGCCTCTTGGCAGGGCGGGCGACCGCCGTGGTCGGTGCCGCCGGCTCGGACATGGCACCCCTTCGCTCTACAACGTGGACAATCTTGACGCGTGCGCGAACACTCGTCCCGCAACGGTCGAGTCGGGCAGTTGTCTCGACAAAGTCGAAGCCTTGGACTGCTCCTTGATCCTTTCCAGGATACGCGGCAATCGACGCAGCCACCGAACGGTTCCCAAGGTCGAGTCACCCATACTGACCAGGGAGGACGCCGGTTCTGGCGGCCAACAGTGCCGAATTCACCCGCTGCCCCCGCCGTGCTGAACGCTCCGGCGCCGCGCCCGGCACCGGAGCTGTTCCGCGCGGTCAGCCGAGTCCGTCGGCGCCGACCTGGACGGCGGACTCGTCCAGAAGTGAGCTGCTCACCGGCTGCTGCCGTCCGTCGAGGTCGAGAACCGGGGTCGCCTCCTTGTACCAGGACTCGATAACCGCGTTGCCCCAGAAGTCGCGGCGGCGGTCGTCGTTGACGTTCCACCGGTACGTCTCGTGGTCCGGGTCGCCGGTGTAGTAGTCGGAGGTGTAGATCTCCACCCGGTGGCCGTCGGGATCGCGCAGGTAGACGTAGAAGGCGTTGGAGACACCGTGCCGGCCGGGCCCGCGCTCGATGTGCTTCTCCTCGTGCAGCGCGCCGAAGATGTCGGCGGTGCGCAGCACCTGGTGGGACTCGTGGGTGGCGACGCCCAGGTGGTGCAGGCGGGGGCCGGCCCCGCCGGTGAAGGCGACGTCGTGGACGGTCTGCTTGCGATACATCCAGGCGGCGTACAGCTCGTGTTCGTCACCCTCGATGGTCTCCGAGCAGCCGAAACCGAGGGACTTGTAGTGGGCGTATGCGGCGGGGATGTCGGGGGTGCAGATGTTGAAGTGGTCGAGGCGGGCGATCTGGGCGCCGTGGTGGAGGTCGTACCGCTGGATGAGGCGCTCACCACGCTCGATCTCGTGGAAGAACTCGACCGGGAAGCCCAGCGGATCGACGACGCGTAGGGCCTCTCCGACTCCGACCGTGCCCTCGCCCTTCTTCAACCGCTTGACCGGGCGGCCGAGTTGGCGGAAGAACTTCTCCGCCTTGTCGACGTCCTCAGGGGTGCGGACACGGTAGGAGATGTGGTCGAGAGCGGCGACCTCACCCTTGCGCAGCACGAGCGAGTGATGGGTGAGCTCATCGGTCCCGCGCAGGTAGAGGGAGTCGGCATCCTCGTACTGGACGTGGAATCCGAGCATGTCCACCCAGAACCAGCGGGCCCTGGCCAGGTCGGTGACGGCGAGCTGGGCGTAGGCGGAGCGCACGACGTCCGGTGCGGCTGTTCCAGTCATCGGACGGCTCCGAATCGTGGGGTGTGGACGTCACCGAGGGCGACGTGGACGATCTTGGACTCGGTGTAGAAGTCGATGCTGTGGGCGCCGCCCTCCCGGCCGACGCCGGAAGCCTTCACACCACCGAAGGGGGTGCGCAGGTCACGGACGTTGTGCGAGTTGATCCAGACCATGCCGGACTCGACGGCGTGCGCGATGCGGTGGCCGCGCTTGAGGTCCGAGGTCCAGATGTACGCGGCCAGGCCGAACTGGGTGGCGTTGGCCAGCTCGATCGCCTCGACCTCGTCGTCGAAGGGCGCGACGGCCACGACGGGGCCGAAGATCTCCTCCTGGAAGATCCGGGCGTCACGGGACACGTCGGCGAACACGGTCGGCTGGAGGTAGTTGCCCTCGGTGAGGTGCTCCGGGCGGGCACCGCCCGCCACCAGCCGGGCCTCCTTCTTGCCGATCTCGACGTAGTTCAGGACGCGCTCGTAGTGCTCCGTGTGGACCAGCGCCCCCACCTCGGTGGCGGGGTCGGAGGGCAGGCCGACCCTGACCCGTTCGGCTCGCTCGGCGAGGCGGCGGGTGAACTCCTCGTACAGCGGGCGCTCGACGAGCACCCGGGAACCCGCCGTGCAGCGCTCCCCGTTGAGCGAGAACACACCGAAGACCACGGAGTCCAGGGCCGCCTCGATGTCGGCGTCGGCGAAGACGACGACCGGGGACTTGCCGCCCAGCTCCATCGACGTGGTCTTAAGGTGCTCGGCCGAGGAACGGATGATGTGGCGGCCCGTGTCGGTCGAGCCCGTGAAGGAGATCAGCGGCACGTCGGGGTGGTCGACGAGGGCCTGCCCTGCCTCCTCGCCGATGCCGTGGACGATGTTCACGACTCCGGACGGCACGCCCGCCTCGGCGAAGATCTCCGGCCAGAGCGAAGCCGACAGGGGTGTCCATTCGGCGGGCTTGAGGATGAGCGTGCAGCCGGAGGCGAGGGCCGGCGCGAGCTTCCAGCTCTCCAGCATGAACGGGGTGTTCCACGGGGTGATCAGGCCGGCGACCCCGACCGCGGTGCGGACCACGTAGCTGAACTGCTCACCGCCCTGCCGGAAGGCCTCCTCGCCGAGCGCGACGATGACGTCGGCGAAGTAGCGGAAGTTCTCCGCGGCGCGCCGCGCCTGGCCCTTGGCCTGGGTGATCGGCAGGCCCGAGTCGTACGACTCGAACCGGGCGAGGCGGTCGTGGCGGGCCTCGACGGCGTCGGCGATGCGGTACAGGACGCGAGCGCGTTCGCGGTTGGAGATGGACGACCAGCCGGGGAAGGCGGCCCGCGCTGCCTCGACGGCACGCTGGACGTCGTCCTGCGCACCCCGTGCGGCCTGTGTGTAGGAGGTGTTGGACACCGGGTCGGTGACGTCGAAGGTGCGGCCGTCGGTCGCGTCGACGAGTTCGCCACCGATCCAGTGCCGGATGGTCGAGGGCAGGCCTTCGGGGGCGGTGCTCACTTGTCGGCTCCGTTCTGCTGCGTTGCGAGCTGCTGTGTCAGGTCCCCGCCCTCGGCGAGGAGGGTGCGGATGCGGGCCAGGCCGGGGGCGGTGGGCGTGATGAGCGGCGGCCGTACGTGAGGCGAGGCGATCCGTCCCTGCTGGGCGAGGACCCACTTCGCCGGGGCCGGGTTGGTCTCCACGAAGAGCAGGTCCACCAGCGGGTGCAGGCGGTAGTGCAGGTCCCGTGCGCCGTCGAAGTCCCCCGACTCCCACAGCTCGTACATCCTTGCCACGGCGGTCGGCGCCAGGTTGGCCACGGCGCTGACGAAGCCGGCGCCGCCCAGGGCGAGTAGCGGCAAGCAGAGGAGTTCGATGCCGGACCACACCAGCAGCGAGCGGCCGCAGGCGTGCAGTACGCGGGAGAAGTGTTCGAAGTCCTTGGTGGTCTCCTTGACTCCGACGAAGTTGTCGAAGTCGGTGAACAGCCGCTTCACGGTGTCGGGGGCGATGTCGACCGCGGTGCGGGAGGGCACGTTGTACGCGACGATCGGCAGGTCCGGGAACTCCCGGGCCACCGTGGCGTACCACTGGTACAGCGCCTCCTGGGTGGGGCGCGCGTAGTAGGGGGTGATCACCAGGGCCGCGTCCGCTCCCAGGTCCTGGGCGGCGGCAGTCAGCTCCAAGGTCTCGTTCAGCTTGTGCGAGCCGGTTCCGGGCAGGAAGGGCACCCGGTCGCCGGTCTCCTCGACGGCCGTACGCATGGCGGCGATCCGCTCGGCGACGGTCTGTGCGCTGGGCTCGCCGGTGGAGCCGCCGAGCGAGATACCGTGCGAACCGGACTCCAGCTGGAAGCGGATCAGGGAGCGCAGGCTGTCGTGGTCGACGGTGCCCTCGTCGGTGAACGGGGTGACGACCGGGGCGATGGATCCGCGGATGGTGGCGGGATCACTGCGGAACTTCATGCGGTCTCTCCTTGCGACTCTTGCGAAGGGGCGTGGCTGCGGCGCCACTGCTCGAACGGTTCGCGCCAGTCGGGACCGAGGGGATACAGCCCGTCGACGCTGTGCCCAGCACGCACCTGCTCGGTGATGAAGCGCTCTCGCAGCTCCTGCTCCCGGCAGTCGGCGATCAGCTCCTCGGCCAGTTCGGGTGGCACGACCACGACACCGTCCGCGTCACCGACGATCAGGTCGCCCGGCTGCACCAGCGCGCCGCCGCACGCGATGGGCACGCCCGAGTCCCACGGGACGTGGCGGCGGCCCAGGACGGAGGGGTGCTCCCCGCCGTGGTAGACGGGCAGGCCGAGTTCGGTGACCGCGGCGCTGTCGCGCAGGCCGCCGTCGGTGACGACGCCGGCCGCCCCACGCGTCTGGGCACGCAGCGCGAGGATGTCGCCGAGGGTCCCGGCGGAGGTGTCGCGGCGCGCGTCCATGACGAGCACGTGGCCCGGCCGCAGCTCCTCGATCGCCCGCTTCTGGGCGTTCATGGCGTTGCCGTACTTCTTGAACAGGTCCTCGCGCAGCGGCAGATAGCGCAGGGTGTGCGCGACGCCGACCATGGTCCGGTCCGGCAGCGTAGGGCGGACGCCGTCGATGGACATGTGCGGCAGGCCGCGGGCACGGAGCTGTGCGCTGAGGGTGGCGACGGCGACCGAGCGCAGCCCCTCCTCGAACCGCTTGTCCAGCAGGGGCGCGGGTGTGTACGCCGTCCCGTACGCGGCCTCCCGCTCTGCCGGATCGGCCTTGGGCATCGCCCCGTACGGCTCCAGCGCGGGCCCGGCGACGACGGGATTGCGGAGGCGGCCGGTGGACAGCCCGTTTCCGGTCACCTCGACCTCGACCACGTCACCGGGGGCGACCACGGAGGCCCCGGCCGGCGTGCCGGTGAGGATGACGTCCCCCGGCTCCAGGGTGACCTGCCTCGACAGGTCCGCGATCAGCTCGCCGAACGGGAACAGCAGCGTGTCCGTGGTGTCGTCCTGGACCAGTTCGCCGTTGACCCAGGTCCGCAACCGCAGGGCGGCCGGGTCGAGTTGGCGTGCGTCCAGCAGTCGCGGCCCGATCGGCGTGAAGCCGTCTCCGCCCTTGAAGCGGAGGTTGGAGCCGCGATCGGCGTAGCGCAGGTCGTACACACCCGCGTCGTTGGCAGCGGTCACCCATCGCACGTACTGCCAGCCGTCCTCGGGCCCCACCCGCTGCGCGCGCGAGCCGATGACGAGAGCGATCTCGCCTTCGAAGCCGAGGAGTTCGCATCCCTCGGGACGGACGAGAGCCTCCTCGGTGCCCGCCAATGACGAGGGTGGCTTGAGGAAGTACGACGGATGGGCGGGGATCCGGCCGCGCTCCTTGGCGCGGCTGGGGTAGTTGAGATGCAGAGCGATGATTTTCGACGGGGTATTTCCGAGCGGGTGCGTCATGTCGTCCGTCCGTGATCAGGCGCGGTCGAGGAAGGCCTGGATCCTGGCCTTGTACGGCTCGCGGTCGTAGCTCTTCACGTACGCGCCGGCCATCCGGACCGGGTCGCCGAAGAAGTAGTACTCGTACAGCGCCTGGCGGCTGGAGAACGCCGAGATGCAGGTGTCCCACACCAGGCGGAAGAGCTTGACGCGCTCGGGGCCGGACAGGGTGGCCGACTGCAGGTACGCCTCGATGTCGGCGGCAGCGGGGCCCTGGATGTCGAGTTCGGTCGGAGTGGCCATCAGGCCGGAGGCGCCGAGCTTGCGCAGGATCTGCGGGAAGCGCTGGTAGAGCTTGGGGTAGAGGTTGCGGGCGGCGTTCAACGGGGCGAAAGCCGGGGTGAGGACCCCGTACTCGTTGATCTCCGCGTCCGCCTCGGCGGCGCGCAGGAAGGCCCGCAGCATCTCCAGCGTGGTGATGATCTCGGCGACGTCCTCCTGGACGTGCTGGAACTGCTCGATGCCGATGGCCTCGGTCAGCAACGACACCAGGCCGAGGACGTACTCGGTCTTGGCGGTGGTGCGGGTGACGACCTGGTGGGTCATGTGCACCACCGACGCCGTCTGCGAGTAGAAGCCGTTGCACAACTCGGCGTCACCGAGGGCGAAGCAGCGCTCGTACGGCACGTGCACGTCGTCGAAGACGACGACGCAGTCCGACTCCTCGAAGCGGGAGGCGAGGGGGTGATCGTGCCGGGGGCGGTCGTAGTCCAGCGGCTCGCGGGCGATGTAGCGCAGGCCGGGGATGTCGTTCGGGATGGCGAAGGCGTAGGAGTACGGCTTGTCCTCGGGGGTGCCGCGCAGCACGGTCGAGGGGAACACCAGCATCTCGTCGGCGAACGGGGCGATCGTGGCGAGCATGCGCGCACCGCTGATGACGACGCCGTTGTCGTCCTCCCTCACGATCCGCGCGGCCAGCTTGCCGCCGGCCTGCTGGGTACCGGCCACGGACCGGTTGACCTGCGGCGGGATCAGCGTGTGCGTGCACAGCAGATCCTCTTCGCGGACCTTCTCGTAGTAGCGGCGGATGTTCTCGCCGAAGGCCGGGTTCGCCTGGGCGAACCAGTCGGCGGCCGACGCGAGCGCCATCAGGGAGCTGTTCATGTAGTCGCCGGTGCGGCCGAGCATGCCGTTGCTGTGGTCGGCCCACACCTTGAACGCCTTGCGGCGCTTGACCAGGTCGTCCTGAGTCTGCGGGGTGAGGAAGGACGTGCCGACCGGCTCGCCGGACGTAGGTGAGGTGTAGGTGAGGACGTCCTTGTGCTCGTCCGAGTGCTGGAGGTCGAACAGTTCGGCGTAGGTCTGGACGACGTTGCGGAAGGCGGGGTGGTCCTGGATGGCGCCGGTGACGGTCTCGCCCTGGATGTGGACGGTCGGGCGGGAGGCGGCGAGGCGCTCCAGGTATTCCTTGCCAGTGCGTGCGGCCATGGTGGTTCCTTAAGAATGTTGGGCGGTCCGGGAGGACCGGGTGTGGCTGATGATGGTTTGCCGTTGATGGCTCCAGGAGAATG
>NZ_JBXVPZ010000016.1:0-56103 GCF_057961495.1 Streptomyces sp. P5F9
AAGAAGGGCCCCGCCCAAGTGGACGGGGCCGTTCAGGCTACCGCCGGGCAACGCCCTCCGCCCGCGCCGCCGCAGCCACAGCCGCGGTCACCGCAGGGGCGACGCGCTCGTCGAACGGTGACGGAATGACATAGTCCGCGGCGAGATCGTCACCGACGACCCCGGCCAGCGCCTCGGCCGCCGCGATCTTCATCCCCTCCGTGATCCGGGACGCCCGCACCTGCAGCGCCCCCGCGAAGATCCCCGGAAACGCCAGCACGTTGTTGATCTGGTTCGGGAAGTCCGACCGCCCGGTGGCGACGACCGCCGCGTACTTGTGCGCCACATCCGGGTGCACCTCGGGATCCGGGTTGGCCATCGCGAAGACGAACGCGCCCTCCGCCATGGAAGCCACCGCGGGCTCCGGCACCGTACCCCCGGAAACCCCGATGAAGACGTCGGCGCCTTCCAGCGCCGCCTCCAACGACCCGGAGATACCCGCCTTGTTGGTGATCTCGGCGAGTTCACGCTTGACCGGCGTGAGGTCGTCCCGGTCGCGCGAGACGACACCCTTGCGGTCCGCGACGGCGACATCGCCGAGCCCGGCCTCCAGCAGGAACTTGGCAATGGCGACACCCGCCGCGCCCGCGCCGGAGATGACGGCCCGCAGGTCACCCAGCTCCCGCCCGGTCAGCCGCGCGGCGTTCCGCAGCGCCGCCAGCGTCACGACCGCCGTACCGTGCTGGTCGTCGTGGAAGACCGGGATGTCCAGCCGCTCCTGGAGCCTGCGCTCGATCTCGAAGCAGCGCGGCGCCGAGATGTCCTCCAGGTTGACACCCCCGAAGGAGGGCGCGAGGCGCACCACGGTCTCGATGATCTCGTCGACGCCGGTGCAGTCCAGCGCGATCGGCACGGCGTCCACGCCGCCGAACTGCTTGAACAGGATCGCCTTGCCCTCCATGACCGGGAGGGAGGCCTCGGGACCGATGTCGCCGAGTCCGAGCACCGCCGTACCGTCCGTCACGACGGCGACGACGGACGACTTCCATGTGTAGTCGTGGACGAGTTCCGGCTGCTCGGCGATCGCGGTGCACACGCGCGCGACGCCGGGTGTGTACGCGAGGGACAGGTCGTCCTTGTCGCGGATCGGCACGGTGGCCTGCACGGCCATCTTGCCGCCGCGGTGCAGCGCGAACGCCGGATCGAAGGAATCGAGGGGCTCGGCCCCGCCGTCCTGATCCGTACTGCTGTCGCTGCGAGGATTGACGATCTCCGCTGCCACTTTGTCTTACCCCTTAGGTCTTCATTGATTTTGAGGGTGGCCACTCCCTGGTGAGGGGTGGGCGGGCACCGCGCAGGGCCCAGAGACTTGATGCGTACGAGCACCTGCGCGACGGGCGCGCCGCACACGCGCCCTGAGCCCCGGATGAGGGGTGTAGAGACCCTTCTTACCGGACGGACGGCACAGAGGACGAGCCCAATAGGCGCAAGGTCACATCCCGTCCGCCGAGGGCGGAACGATGATCGATCACATCGTGAGACATGCCGAAGATCTTCCGGCCGGAACGAGTGATTCCAGCAGATGGTCCGTGATCAGGGCGTCTCGATGTACCGACCTGATGCGATTCGGGGTTCACCCGTTATCCGATTTTGACATGGCTACTCCCCTGAATGGTTCAGTCCGAATGGCAAGATGCCCTAATCACACGAGGTCGCGACACCCGAAGGTGTGTGTTCTCGTCGACCCGTCGGCACCGCCATCCATCCGCCGGAGGAACCCACCATGACCGCAAGATTCACCCGTCGTACGACCGCCCCGCACACCCGGCTGGCAGCGGTCGGTGCGATCGCGGTCGCCTCCACCCTGCTGCTCGCCGGCTGTGGTGACCAGACCAAGAAGGACAACTCCAGCAGCGCGTCCACCAGCTCGGCCCCCCTGGCGAGCAAGCTCCCCGCCGCGATCCGCGACAAGGGCGTCATCACGGTCGGCTCGGACATCGCGTACGCGCCGGTCGAGTTCAAGGACAACTCCGGCAAGGTCGTCGGTCTCGACCCGGACCTCGGCGCCGCGATGGGCAAGCAGCTCGGGGTGAAGTTCGAGTTCCAGAACGGCACCTTCGACGCGCTCCTCACCGGTCTGCGGTCCAACCGCTACGACATCGCCATGTCGGCGATGACGGACAACAAGAACCGCCAGGACGGCGTCGACCCCGACACGGGCAAGAAGGTCGGCGAGGGCGTCGACTTCGTCGACTACCTGACCGCCGGTGTCTCGATCTACACCCGCAAGGGCCAGACCGAGAACATCGCGTCGTGGTCCGACCTGTGCGGCAAGAAGCTCGCCGTCGAGCGCGGCACCGTCTCCGAGGACCTCGCCAAGTCCGAGACGAAGAAGTGCACGGGCGGCAAGAAGATCACCATCGAGGCCTTCGACGACGACCAGCAGTCCCAGACCCGCCTGCGCTCCGGTGGCGCGGACGCGGCCTCCTCCGACTTCCCGGTCGCGGCCTACGCGGTGAAGACCTCCGGCGGCGGCAAGGACTTCCAGCTCGTCGGCGACCAGGTCGAGGCGGCGCCGTACGGTATCGCGGTCGCCAAGAGCGACACCCAGCTGCGGGACGCGTTGCAGGCCGCGATGGACGCCGTGATCAAGAGCGGTGAGTACCAGAAGATCCTGACGAAGTGGGGCGCCGAGGACGGTGCCGTCAAGTCGTCCGTGATCAACGGCGGCAAGTGACCGCGGGTCCGCAGTCGCTGAGAGGCAACATCCGTGACTACTGACATCGACGGGGCGCGGGGGCCGCAGGACGCGCCCCCGGACGCCCCGAAGCCCATCAAGGCCATTCCTGTCCGGCACTACGGCCGGTACGTCTCCGCCGTGATCGCGATCGGCATCCTGGTCGCGATCGTCTACGCGTTCGGCCAGGGCAAGATCAACTGGCATGCCGTACCGGACTACTTCTTCGACCACCGGATCATGACCGGTGTCTACAAGACCCTCCTCCTGACGGTCCTGTCGATGGTCATCGGCATCGTCGGCGGCATCGGCCTCGCGGTGATGCGGCTGTCGAAGAACCCGGTGACCTCCTCGATCGCCTGGTTCTACATCTGGTTCTTCCGCGGTACCCCGGTGCTGGTCCAGCTGTTCCTCTGGTTCAACCTGGGCCTGGTCTTCGAGTACATCAACCTCGGTCCGATCTACAAGAACTACTGGTCGGACTTCATGACGCCGCTGCTGACGGCGCTGCTCGGCCTGGGCCTCAACGAGGCCGCGTACATGGCGGAGATCTGCCGCGCCGGTCTGCTGGCCGTCGACGAGGGCCAGACCGAGGCCTCGCACGCGCTGGGCATGAGCCACGCCAAGACGCTGCGCAGGATCGTGATCCCGCAGGCGATGCGCGTGATCGTGCCGCCCACGGGCAACGAAGTGATCAACATGCTGAAGACGACCTCGCTCGTGGCGGCCGTCCAGTATCCGGAACTCTTCCGCTACGCCCAGGACATCGGCCAGAACTCCGGCGCCCCGGTGGAGATGTACTTCCTCGCCGCCGCCTGGTACCTGATCATGACGTCGATCCTGAGCGTCGGGCAGTACTACGTCGAGCGCTACTACGCCCGCGGCTCCAGCCGCGCGCTGCCGCCGACCCCGCTCCAGAAGATCAGGGCGAACGTACTGTCCATCGGCCGCCCGAAGGGAGGCGCGGCATGAGCCCCGAACTCAGCAAGACCGACGACGCCGCCACGACCGACCCGTCGGTCCCGATGGTCAAGTCCGAGGGCGTGCACAAGTCGTTCGGCCCGGTCGAGGTCCTCAAGGGCATCGACCTGGAGGTGAAGTCCGGCGAGGTGTTCTGCCTCATCGGCCCCTCCGGTTCCGGCAAGTCGACCTTCCTGCGGTGCATCAACCACCTGGAGAAGGTCAACGCGGGCCGGCTGTACGTCGACGGTGAACTGGTCGGCTACCGCCAACAGGGCGACAAGCTCTACGAGTTGCGCGATCGCGAGGTCGCGGTGAAGCGCCGGGACATCGGCATGGTCTTCCAGCGCTTCAACCTGTTCCCGCACATGACGGCCGCGGAGAACATCATCGAGGCGCCAGTGCAGGTCAGGGGCGTCAACAAGAGCCAGGCCAGGGAGCGCGCGATGCAGCTCCTGGAGCGGGTGGGGCTGTCCGACAAGGCCGGCAGCTACCCCTCCCAGCTCTCCGGCGGCCAGCAGCAACGGGTGGCCATCGCGCGGGCGTTGGCGATGGACCCGAAGCTGATGCTCTTCGACGAGCCGACCTCGGCCCTCGACCCGGAGCTGGTCGGCGACGTCCTCGACGTCATGCGCGACCTCGCCGAGTCCGGCATGACGATGATCGTCGTCACCCACGAGATGGGCTTCGCCCGCGAGGTCGGCGACAGCCTCGTCTTCATGGACGGCGGCGTGGTGGTCGAATCCGGCCACCCACGCGACGTCCTGACGAACCCTCAGCACGAGCGCACGCAGGGGTTCTTGTCCAAGGTGCTCTAGCGCTGGACAAGGCTCCCTGTCGGTAGGCGAGTCGAAGGGGCGGCACGAGATCCTCGTACCGCCCCTTCGACGTTCCCTACCGCCGGCTCTTCATCAGCGCGCCGAGCACCACCTTCACCAGCGCGATGCGTCTGCCTTCGACAAAGGCGTGCAACGCCGTCTCCGCGCCTCTCCTCGCCGCTCCCCCTGCCTGGTCCCCCGCGGTCCTACTTCAGTGCGAGCAGCAGCGTGTCGGAGGGCGAGCACCACACCGGACGCGCCTCCCCGAACCCCTTCTCGCGCAGCACGCGCGCGTGCCACGCGGCGGAGGGCATGTCACCGTCCGCGTGCTCGCCGTAGATCTCGTAGCGGCGGGCCGTCGGTCCGGCGAGGACGGGGTCCTGGGCGGCGAGCTGCCACCACTCGGCCCAGTCGAGGACGCCGTTCCGCTTGGCCTGATCCATCTGCGTGTGCCGCTGCGCGCGCTCCGCCGCGTTGATCCTGGGCGTCGACTCGTCGATCATGTGGTCCGCGTTCATGAAGACACCACCGTCGCGGACGAGTCCCGCGACCTGACCGTAGAGAGCCGCGAGGGGTTCGCTGTGCAGCCAGTGGAGGGCCGTGGCGGTCAGCACGGCGTCGTACGAGTCGTACGGCAGCCTCGTCGTCCACTGCGGGTCCTTGAGGTCGGCCGTCACGAAGGTGACCCGCTCGTCGTCCGCGAAGGTGCCCTCGGCGATGGCGAGGAGGGCCGGGTCGAGGTCGACCCCGGTGCTGGTGGCGTCCGGGAGGCGGGCGAGCAGCCGGGCGGTGATGCTGCCCGTGCCGCAGGCGAGGTCGAGCACGCGGGGTGCGGGGCCGGTGAGGGCCTCGACCATGTCGAGCATGATCCGGAAGCGGTCCTCCCGGTCGGGCATGTACCACTCCTGCTGCCGGTCCCAGCTCTCCTGCCAGGCCTGCCAGTCGGTTCCGACACCGGTCGTCATGAGGACCCCCTGTCCACTCACTGTCGTAATACCCTGGAAGCACGATCAGCTGTTACCCGACCGCATCCACGACCATAGAGCGCCTCCGTAAGGACTACAAGTGGAACTGGCCTATTACTCGGACTATGCCGTACGCCTCGTCAACACCGAGGAACCGGCGCGGGGCAAGGACGCCCTGACCTCGGTCGAGGCCGTGCGGGATCTGTTCGGCACCAACAAGGAGGCGGCCCGCCGCGCAGCCGACGCCGACGTCACGCGCTTCCGTTCGGTCCGGGCGCGGCTGCGGGCGGTGTTCGAGGCGGCCGACGGCGGCGACGAGACCCTCTCCGTGAACCTGCTGAACTCGCTCCTGCTGGAGTTCCCGGTGAGCCCGCAGATCTCCGGGCACAACTTCCGCGACGACGACGGCCGCCCGCTGTGGCACATGCACCTCGCGGACCACCCGTCGAACGCGACGGCCGGCTACGCGGCGATCGCGGCGATGGGCCTGGCCTTCCACCTCACCGAGTACGGCGTCGACCGCCTGGGCCTGTGCGAGGCGGCGCCGTGCCGCAACGCCTACCTGGACACCTCGACGAACCGCTCCCGGCGCTACTGCTCGGACCGCTGCGCGACCCGTGCCAACGTGGCCGCCTACCGGGCCCGGAAGCGCCTGGAGGCCGACCGGTCGGAGAGCACGGGCCTGGCGGCGGAGAGCGCCCAGCGGACGAGCGCGGCCGGCGAACGCTGACCGGACTTCGGCGGCCGGTACCGGAAGCGCACCTTGCCCAGCACCAGATCCTCGGGAACGGTGCCGTAGTCCGTACTGTCACCCCCGGCGAACGCGTTGTCCCCGAGCACCCACCACCCCCCGTCGCGGCGCTCGGCGGCCCGCTTGACGACCAGCAGGTCCTGCTGGAACGGATGGCGCAGCACGACGATGTCGCCGGGCCTGATCCGCGCCCCGTACTGCACCACGAGCAGATCCCCGTGGAACAGCGTCGGCACCATCGACGGCCCGGTCACCTCGGCCGTACCGAAGGGCAGTACAGCCCTTCCCCGCTCGGTCTCCTGCGACAGCTCCGGCATCCCCGGCACCTCCCCGGTCCTATCCTCCACCAGTCTGAGTCCGACCCTGGACTTTTGTCCTAAGCCCATGGGGGCACTCGCGAAATCAGCTTCTCCAGGGAGTAATGTCCCACCTGAGAAGACGATCACGAGGAAGGAACGCTCCATGCTTTCCCGCCTGTTTGCCCCCAAGGTGAAGGTCAGCGCGCACTGCGACCTGCCCTGCGGTGTGTACGACCCGGCCCAGGCCCGCATCGAGGCGGAGTCGGTGAAGGCCGTGCAGGACAAGATGGCCGCCAACGACGACCCGCACTTCCAGGCGCGCGCCATCGTCATCAAGGAGCAGCGCGCCGAGCTCGCCAAGCACCACGTCTCGGTGCTCTGGAGCGACTACTTCAAGCCCCCGCACTTCGAGAAGTACCCGGAGCTGCACCAGCTGGTCAACGACACCCTGAAGGCCCTCTCGGCCGCCAAGGCGTCCACCGACCCGGCGACGGGCCAGAAGGCGCTCGACTACATCGCCCAGATCGACAAGATCTTCTGGGAGACCAAGAAGGCCTGACACCCAGTCAGCCCGACCCGACCGACCGGCGATCGGTGCACCATCGCAGGTCAGCGGGCGCGGGGAAGGGGCTCCGCCGGTTCGCCGGCGGGGTCCCTTCGTCGTTCCCGGCTCAGCGAAAGCGCCCCCGTGTCATCCTGGACGACGTGAACCGCGACGACCTCGTACGGCTGCGCCAGGCCCGTGACCGCATGAACCGCGAGTACGCCGAACCGCTCGACATGGCCTCGATCGCGCGGACCGCGCTGATGTCCCCGGGCCACTTCCAGCGCAGCTTCCGCGCCGCGTACGGGGAGACGCCGTACAGCTATCTCATGACCCGGCGGATCGAGCGGGCGAAGGCACTCCTGCGACGCGGCGACCTGAGCGTGACCGAGGTGTGCATGGCCGTCGGCTGTACCTCGCTCGGCTCCTTCAGCTCCCGCTTCACCGAGCTGGTCGGTGAAACCCCCAGCGCCTACCGCGCCCGTTCCCACGAGGCGGGCGCGGTCATCCCGTCCTGCGTGGCCCGCACTTTCACCCGCCCGAACCGGGCGGGACCGCCGCTGCGGCCCTAGCCTGTTCTGCATGGACCTGAAACTCCGCCAGTGCTTCATCGCCGTCGACGACCACGACAAGGCGCTCGCCTTCTACTGCGACGTCCTGGAGCTGGAAATCCGTAACGACGTCGGTTTCGAGGGCATGCGGTGGGTGACTGTAGGGTCGCCGTTGCAGCCGGACGTGGAGATCGTCCTGGAGCCGCCGGCCGCGAACCCGGACGCCTCCCCCGCCGACAAGCAGGCCATGGCCGAACTGCTCGCCAAGGGCACCCTGCGCGGGGTCAACTTCACCACCGCCGACTGCGACGCCCTGTACGCCCGCGTCCAGGAGTCCGGCGCCGAGGTGGTCCAGGAGCCGACGGACCAGCCGTACGGCGTCCGCGACTGCGCGTTCCGCGACCCGGCCGGGAACATGCTGCGGTTCATGCAGCGGAGTGAGGACTGAGGGACGGGACCGAAGGGAGGCTGCGGGGGCTGAAAAACTCTCGGGCGGGTCGCCGCCTCCCGCCTACGATCACGCAATGACCGCAACGAACATCCGCTGGACCTACGCCTTCATCGACCGCCCTCACGGCCGCCTCGGCCCCGCCCGCGACTTCTGGACGGCGGTCACGGACACCCGGCTGTCCGAACTCCGGGGTGACGAGGGCGAGTTCGTCACCCTGCTGTCCGACGGCACCGACGCCTGCGTGAAGGTCCAGGGCGTCGGGGCCGGCCCGGGCGGCGCTCATCTCGACTTCTCCGTCGAGGACGTACCGGCGTTCGTGAGTGCCGCGCTGCGGCTCGGCGCGGAGACGGTCGCCGAGCACGACGGCTGGGCCGTACTCCGGTCCCCCGCAGGTCAGTTGTTCTGCGCCGCCCCCTGGCACGGCGAGTCCGTGCGGCCGCCCGTCGTGGCCGGCACCCGCCTCGACCAGGTCTCCCTCGACATCGGCCCGGGCTCCTACGACGCCGAAGTCGCCTTCTGGAGCGCCCTGTTGCCCGACTGGGCCTCGCTCTCGGGCGCGCTCCCCGAGTTCCACGTGCTCAAACCCCCGCCCGGCCTGCCGATCCGCATCCTGCTCCAACGCCTCGGCGAGGACCGCCCCGCCGCCGCCCATCTCGACCTGGCCTGCGCGGACATCGACGAGTCCGTCGTGCTGCACGAGCACCTCGGCGCGACCGTCGTCTCCCACGGAAAGCACTGGACGGTGATGCGGGACCCGGCAGGCGGCACGTACTGCCTGACGGGGCGCGACCCGGAGACCGGCGGGCTGCCTAGCCGTCCCTGACGCAGACGACGATCATCCGGCGGTCGTCGTACCGCGAGTCCGTGGGCCTCGGACAGGCACTCGCCGTGTCCTGGCTGTCCTGCCTCAGCAATGGCGTCGGCGTCGCGCCGGGCTCGTGCGGCTCGCCGGAGTCCTGCAGCCACAACGTGAGCCCGCCCCCGACGACCACGGCGACCGCCCACACGACCAGGACCCGGCGCCACAACCGGCTCAAGCCGCCCACACCTCCACGTCCACCACGGCGTCCACCGGAATCGGCCCGTACACGTGCGGGAACTCCTCGCCGCCCGGCTTCGGCGCCTCGTACTTCAGGGGTACGCCGAGCCGTCCCGGGTCCACGACCAGGACCACCAGGTCGTCGGGGCCGTCGTAGGAGCCGTACAAGAAGGCTGCCACGCGCGGGAGTTGGGCGCGGGTCGAGCAGTGGATGAAGCCCTCCTCCTGGAGGGTGCGGCCGCGGGTCGACCACTCGTAGGTGCCACGCTCGCGGGCCGCGTCCCAGAGGGCGCGTTCGGTGATGTGGAGGATGGTGGCGGTGGGTTCGTCTTCCGGCATGGGGTCACGCTACGGCCCGAGCCGTGCCGCCCGCGCCCGCAGGTACCGCTGCTCGGGCAGGCTGAGGGTCTTGGCCGCCGCCGACTCGTAGGCGGCCCGGGCCGCGGTGAACTCACCGGCCCGTTCCAGGAGATGGCCGCGGACCGCGTCGGGGCGGTGCCCCTCCCCCAACTCGTCCGCCAGTAGGTCAAGTTCGGCCAGGCCCGCATGCGGACCGTCGACCATGGCTACGGCGACAGCCCGGTTGAGGCGTTCGACGGGGCCGGGGACCAGACGCACCAGCACCTCGTACAGGCCGAGGATCTCGTGCCAGTCCGTCGCCCGCGCCGACGGCGCCTCGTCGTGTACGGCGGCGATCGCCGCGCGCAACTGGTAAGGCTCTGCGGACCCTTGGGACAGCGCCCGGGTGACGAGGGCGACGCCCTCCTCGATCGCCGCCCCGTCCCAGCGGTCGCGGTCCTGTTCGTCGAGGGGGACGAGTTCGCCGTGCGGACCGGTGCGGGCGGCCCGGCGGGCGTCGGTGAGCAGCATCAGCGCGAGTAGCCCGGCCACTTCGCCGACTTCGGGGAGCAGCCGGTGCACGGCACGGGTCAACCGGATGGCCTCGCCCGCGAGTTCGCGCCGCGTCAGACTCGGGCCGGACGTCGCCGTATAGCCCTCGTTGAAGATCAGGTACAGCGTGTGCAGGACGGCCGGCAGCCGCTCCGCCCAGTTGTCCGGCCGCCCGAAGCGCACACCCCGCACCTTCGCCTTCGCCCGGCTGATCCGCTGTGCCATCGTCGCCTCGGGTACGAGATACGCGCGGGCGATCTCCGCCGTCGTCAGTCCGCCGACCGCCCGCAGGGTGAGCGCGATCTGCGCGGTCGGAGTCAACGCCGGATGGCAGCACAGGAAGAGCAGGGAGAGGGTGTCGTCCTCGCGCGGCGGCTCGGCCGTGTACGGCTCCCGGGGCGCGAGTGCCGCCGCCTTCTCCTCGCGCGCCCGCCGCGCCTCCTCGCTGCGCAGCGCGTCCGTCAGCCGCCGCGAGGCGACCCGGATCAGCCAGCCGCGCGGATTCTCCGGCACACCGTGCTCCGGCCACTGCCGGGCCGCCGCGAGCAGCGCCTCCTGTACGGCGTCCTCGGCGGTGTCGAAATGGCCGTACCGCCTGACCAGGGCGCCGAGGACCTGCGGCGCGTGTCGGCGCAGCTGGTCCTCGGTGCCGGTGGTGTCGCGCATACGGCTCAGACGTCCGCGGTGCCGTCCTGGATGGGACGGATCACCACCGCGCGGTTGACGGCACCCTCGGGCAGGGGGCAGCGGGTGACGCGGTCGGCGATCTCCGTGACGCGTTCCAGGCTCGCGCACTCCAGGACCCAGTAGCCGGCCATCAATTCCTTGGTCTCGCTGTACGGGCCGTCGGTGATCACGGCCTTGCCGTCCGCGCCCAGCGCGACCAGCCGGGTCCTCGCCGGTTCGGTCAGCCCCTGCGCGTCGATCAGCTCGCCCGTCTCGGACAGGTCGTCGTTGATGGCGCCCATGTGGGCGAACATGGCCTGCATCTCCGCCTCGCTCCAGGCCGGGGACCCGGGGGTGGGCTTGCCCTGCATGCCGTCGTAGTCCGCCTGGGTGCCCTGCACCATGACCAGGTACTTCATGAGTCCGCTCCTTCGGCTCGTGCCACCCGTGCCGGGCGGCTTCTCACAGGAGACATCGGAGCCGGGCCGGGATTCTCGACACGGGTTTCAGGATTCTTTCGGGGCGGTGTCTGCCCGGGGCTCGGCGCCCTCGCCGACGTACGCCTCGCACTCGGGGTTCCGGCACGGGCCGGCCTCCCACTTCGGTACCCATGCGCCCAGCGTCTTGTACCGCCGGACGACGGTGGCCACCGGCTGTCCGCAGACGGGACAGGTGTGCTCTTCTCTGCCCATGTACTCAGCCTAGAACCGTGCGGGGCTCGCGCCACATCGGGTACATGCGCGGGCCGTCCGGGAGGTCGAGGGTGCGGTCGATGAAGGTGTAGCCGAGGCGCTCGTACAGCTTGGTGCTGCGTTCGCTGCTCGCCTCCAGGTACGCGGGGAGGCCCTCGCGGTCGCAGCGGTCCAGGACGTGCCGGATGAGCGCGGCGCCGAGGCCCTCGCCCTGCCGGTCCGGTGCCACGGCGATCATCCACAGGTATTCGTGGGCCCGGCCTGCGGGATGCCCCTCCGCCATCAACCGGGCTATCGTCTCGACCCGCTCATTGTCCGGATCCACCAACTCCCGTAGCTGTACGGCCTCGTCCTCGCCGTTCTCCGCATGCGCCTCGGCCGGTACCGACAGCCACAGCGCGCACGCCGCGCCGTCCTCGGCGAGGTCGATGCGGCCGTCGGCGAACACCGCGTCGGTGAAGGCGGCCATCAGCCTGTGGTGGGTCGTGCGGCGGTACTCGGCGTCGGGGAAGACCCAGCCGCTGACCGGATCGTCCTGGAAGGCCTCGTCCAACAGCCGGACGACCAGCTCTCTGTCACCCTCGCCGGCCGCCCGTATCGTCACGCCCATGTCCCACCCCTTAGCTCTCAACCACCGTCACCTGAACGGCTGTTGAGACTAGCGGGACTTACGGGCGAGTGAGCCGAAGGGGCGCGCCTGTGTCGAGAGCGCGAACGCGCGGAGGCCCGAAGGGTCGAGCACGATCGCGCTCTCGACACAGGCTTTGGCGCCCCGGAGGCGAACCGAGCCTTAAAAAAGGGGGCGTGCCCCGCGCACCGTGGGGATGCGCGGGACCCGCCTGTCCGGGGCCTCCGGTGGCCGTGCGGGGGTCAGGACCGCGCGGTTCCGGAAGGCTCCGGAGTCATCAACTGCTGCGCCGGGTCACGAACTCGGCCAGTGCGAGCAGACCGCCCGCGTCCTGCGGGTCCGGGATCGCCCGGGCCAGCTCCTGCACGGCCCGCGCCATCCGGTCGGCCGCCTGGTCCTGCGCCCAGTCCCGGCCCCCGGCCCGCTCGACGGCGAGCGCGGTGCGCTCCAACTCCCCCTCCTCGTACGGCAGTCCGTACAGCTCCGCGAGTTCCGCGGCCGCCGGTGTGCCCGAGGTGAGGGCGGCGACCACGGGCAGGGACTTCTTGCGGACGGCGAGGTCGGCCCCGGCCGGTTTGCCCGTGCGGCCGGGGTCGCCCCATATCCCGATGACGTCGTCGATCAGCTGGAAGGCGAGCCCTGCCTGCCGGCCGAACGCGTCCAGTGCCTCGACGTCCTCGGCGGACGCCCCCGCGTACAGCGCGCCCACCGCGCAGGCACAGCCGAGCAGCGCGCCGGTCTTGGCCTCGGCCATGACGAGCACCTCGTCGAGGGTGACCTCGCCGGGGGCGCGCTTCTCCATGGCGGTGTCCGCGTGCTGGCCCTCGCACAGTTCGACGACGCAGTCCGCGAGCCGGGCCGCGGCGGCCGAGGACGCCGGGTGCGGGTCCTCGGCGAACAGCCGGAGGGCCAGCGCCTGGAGGGCGTCCCCGGCGAGGATCGCGTCGGCGTCGCCGAACACGGTCCACGCGGTGGGCCGGTGCCGGCGGGTGGTGTCCCGGTCCATCACGTCGTCGTGCAGCAACGTGAAGTTGTGGACCAGTTCCACCGCCGCGGCGGCCCGCAGCGCGCTCGCCCGTGCCCGCTCGCCGCCGAGCGCGGTGGCGGCGGCCAAGACGAGGGCGGGGCGGATCGCCTTGCCCGCGTTCCCCGCCGCCGGTGTGCCGTCCGCGTGCTCCCACCCGAAGTGGTAGAGCGTGACCCGGCGCATCGAGCCGGGTAGCGAGTCGATCGCCGAGCGTAGTTCGGGGTCGACGGACGTCCTGGCCCCCTCCAGGATCACCGCCGCCTCGTGCCTGTCGGGCGGCGGTGTCGTCGCTGCCGGTGGTGTCCCGTCGAGCGGCCGGGTCCCGTCAGGTGCCGGGCTCCCGTCGGCGGGCTGTTTCGTCTCCGTCCTGAACTCGGCCATGGGGTCCCCCTCGGAGAGTCCGCGGACGGTGACGCCTGCGCTGCGACCGGTCGCGTTCGACCGGGGTGTACCCGCCCTTCCGGGCGGGGACACCGCGTCCAGCTGCTGAAACGTCACCTCCAGCGGCCGATCTCGACGTTCTCCAGGACGCCGAGGGCGTCCGGCACGAGGACCGCCGCCGAGTAGTAGGCCGTCACGAGGTAGTTGATGACCGCCTGTTCGTTGATGCCCATGAAGCGCACCGACAGGCTCGGCTCGATCTCGTCCGGGATGCCGGCCTGCTGGAGGCCGATGACGCCCTGGTCGGCCTCGCCGGTACGCATGGCGATGATCGAGGTGGTCCGCCGGTCGCTGACCGGGATCTTGTTGCACGGGTAGATCGGCACGCCGCGCCAGGTCGGGATGCGGTTGCCGCCGACGTCGATGGACTCCGGGACCAGTCCGCGCTTGTTGAGCTCGCGGCCGATCGCGGAGATCGCGCGCGGGTGGGCGAGGAGCATCCTGGTGCCGCGCCGCCTGCTGAGCAGCTCGTCCAGGTCGTCCGGGCTGGGCACGCCGTCGTGGGGCTGGAGCCGCTGGTCGTACTCGCAGTTGTTGAGCAGGCCGAACTCGCGGTTGTTGATGAGTTCGTGTTCCTGGCGTTCCTTCAACGCCTCGACGGTGAGCCGGAGTTGCTGCTCCGTCTGGTTCATCGGCTGGTTGTAGAGATCGGCCACGCGCGAGTGGATGCGCAGGACGGTCTGGGCGACGCTCAGTTCGTACTCGCGCGGCCTGGCGTCGTAGTCGACGAACGTGTGCGGGATGTCCGGCTCGCCGGAGTGGCCCGCGGCGAGGTCGATGGCCTTCTCGCCGTACTTGTTGGTGCGCTGCTCCGGGATCGCGCGCAGCTGCGCGAGGTGGTCCCGCAGGGTCTCGGAGCGCTCCGCGACCTGCTCGACGTCTCCGCGGGCCAGGATCAGCACCGTGCACGCGGTGTCCGCGCGGGCCGTGTACTCCCAGATGGCATCCGGGTCGAGCAGTGCCTGGTCGCCGAAGTAGGCGCCGTCGGCGAGGACCCCGAGGACCGTGTCGTCGCCGTACGGGCCCGTGCCGACCTTCTCCACCCTGCCGTGCGCCAGCAGGTACACCTCGTCGGCCTGGCCGCCGAACGACGCGATCGCCTCTCCCGGGGCGTACTCGCGCTGCCGGCAGCGGGTCGCCAGCTCCGAGAGCACCTCCTCGTCCTCGTAGTCCCGCAGCGCGGGCAGTTCGCCGAGCTCCGCGGGGATGACCTCGACGCGGTCGCCGGTCTTCACGAATGTCACCCGGCCGTCGCCCACGGAGTAACTCAGCCGTCGGTTCACCCGGTATGTGCCACCCTGCACGTTCACCCACGGCAGTGTGCGCAGCAGCCAGCGCGAGCTGATCTCCTGCATCTGCGGCGCGGACTTCGTGGTCGTGGCCAGGTTCCGCGCGGCCGCCGTACCAAGACTCTGCTGCGGCTTGTTCTGCTCCGCGCGGACCTCTTCGCCTACCGACATAGAGAAATGCCCTCCCCATTCGCCCGGCACCTGTGCGCCCGGCATCGTTCTCGCGCACCAGCCTTCCTCACGGAGCGTGCTGGTGGTATTACCCGAAAGAGCGGGAATGGATCTTCAACTGCTGGGCACAGGGGCTGTTTACGTCGAATGTTGTTCGAGTTGCCGCCGGGTCGGCCGTTGTCCGGATCGGCTCGCACGCCGTGCGAACAAGTCGTCCGTACCGGATTTTTTCGGTACAAGCGGAGATAACAGACGGCCGTGCACGTCGGCCGTCGCACAGCACGAAGGAGGCGTCATGGCCTCACCCATGTCCGCGGGCGGTTTCCTGGCCGGTCTGAAGGCGGAGGGCGTCACCGTCGTCGAGGTCGGCGACTGGGAGCACCACAACCGCAACCACAAGGGCCCGTGGGGGCCCGTCCACGGCGTGATGATCCACCACACGGTCACCAAGGGCAGCGCGCGCACGGTGGAGTTGTGCCGCGAGGGCCGCCCCGACCTCCCCGGCCCGCTCTGCCACGGCGTCATCACCAAGGACGGCCACCTCCACCTGGTCGGCTACGGCCGCGCCAACCACGCGGGCCTCGGCGACGACGACGTGCTGCGCGCGGTGATCGCCGAGAAGGCGCTGCCGCACGACAACGAGGCCGACACCGACGGCAACCGGCACTTCTACGGCTTCGAGTGCGAGAACCTCGGCGACGGCGAGGACCCCTGGCCCGAGGCCCAGTTGGAGACGATCGAGAAGGTCTGCGCGGCGATCTGCCGCCACCACGGATGGACGGCGCGATCGGTGATCGGGCACCTGGAGTGGCAGCCCGGAAAGGTGGACCCGCGCGGGTTCACGATGAACTGGCTGCGCGACCGGGTCCACGACCGGCTGAAGTGACGCCCGGACGGCAGGGACGGCACCGGCGCCCCGGGTGACAATGGTCCCGTGACCAGCCCCGACCTCGCCGCCCTGCGGCCCCGGCTCCCGTCGCCGGTGGAGGAGATCACGGACGGGCGGTTCGGCCGGCACGGCATCCGGCTGCTGCTCAAGCGGGACGACCTGATCCACCCGGACCTCATCGGCAACAAGTGGCGCAAGCTCGCGCCGAACCTGACGGCGGCGGCCGGACGTACGGTCGTCACGTTCGGCGGCGCCTACTCCAACCACCTGCGCGCCACCGCCGCCGCGGGCCGCCTCCTGGGTCTGCCCACGGTCGGCGTGGTCCGCGGCCAGGAGCTGTCCGACCGCCCGCTCAACCCGTCCCTGGCCCAGTGCACGGCCGACGGGATGCGGCTCCACTTCGTCGACAGGTCGACGTACCGGCACAAGTCCGAGCCGGAGACGCTGGCCGCGATCCTGCGCGGGGCGGGCGCGGAGGACGCGTACGTGATCCCCGAGGGCGGCAGCAACTCCCTTGCGGTACGCGGCTGCCGGGCCCTGGGCGAGGAACTACGCGCGCGTGCCGACGTCGATGCCCGTATCGATGTCGTCGCCCTGGCATGCGGGACCGGCGGCACGCTGGCCGGGCTGGCCGCCGGGCTCGGCCCCGACCAGCGCGCCTTGGGAATACCGGTCCTCAAGGGCGGCTTCCTGAGCGCCGACATCGAGGAGCTGCAGGAGCGTGCCTTCGGTGGCCGGCGGGGCGAATGGTCCCTCGACGAGCGCTTCCATTTCGGGGGCTACGCGCGCGTGCCGGCCGAACTCGACGCCTTCGCCGAGGACTTCGAGGAGCGGCACGGGGTGTCCGTCGAGCATCTCTATGTCGCCAAGTTGCTGTACGGACTTGTCGCCCTCGCCGACGAAGGGGCCTTCCCGCGCGGGAGCACGGTCGCCGCGATCGTCACCGGGCGCCAGTTCCCGTGATCTTCTACGCCGCCTCCCGGTAAGCCGCCGCCTCCTCCAGGTCCAGCCTGCGCAGCAGGGTGCGGAGCATCTCGTCGTCGATGTAGCGGCCGTCGCGGAGGCGGACGAACATCGAGCGTTCGGCGCTGATCATCTCGCGGGAGAGGCGGCGGTAGGTGTCGTCGACGGTCTCGCCGGTGACGGGGTTGGTGGCGCCGAGGCGCTCCCAGACGGCGTTGCGGCGGCGTTCCAGGACCTCGCGGAGGCGGTCGGCGAGGGGAGGCGGCAGGGCGTTGCGTTCGTCCTCCAGAAGGGCCTCCAGGCGTTTTTCGGCGACCCGGGAGGCCTGCGCCTGTGCGTTGGCCTCGGCGAGCGTCTCGGCCTGCTGGTCGCGGCCGGGGAACTTCAGCAGCCGGATGATCGGGGGCAGGCTCAGGCCCTGCACCACCAGGGTGCCAATGACCGTCGTGAAGGTCAGGAACAGGATGAGGTTGCGCTGCGGGAAGGGGTCGCCGCCGTGCACCGTGAGCGGGATCGAGAAGGCGATGGCCAGCGAGACCACGCCTCTCATGCCGGCCCACGCGGTGGTCATCGCCCCCTTCCAGGTGGGGCTGTCCTCGCGCTCTCTGATCCGCGCCGACAGGATGCGCGGAATGAAGGCCGCCGGGTACACCCACACGAACCGGGTCACGACGACGACCAGGAAGACGGCGATCGCGTACCAGGCTGCGTCCAGGCCCCGGTACTCGCCAAGGCCCTTGAGAACCACCGGCAGTTGGAGTCCGATCAGGGCGAACACCGCCGACTCCAGGACGAAGGCGACCATCTTCCAGACGGCCTCCTCCTGGAGGCGGGTCGCGAAATCGACCTCCCACGCGCGGTGCCCCAGATAGAGCGCCACGACCACGACGGCGAGCACCCCGGAGGCGTGCACCTGCTCGGCGACCCCGTAGGCGACGAACGGGATCAGCAGGGAGAGTGTGTTCTGCAGCAGCGCCTCCTTGAGGTGGGTGCGCAGCCAGTGGATCGGCACCATCATCAGGAGCCCGACCCCCACCCCGCCGACGGCCGCGAGCAGGAACTCCCAGATGCCGCCGGCCCAGGTGGCGCCCTCGCCGATCGCGGCCGCGAGAGCCACCTTGTAGGCGGTGATCGCGGTCGCGTCGTTCAGCAGGGACTCGCCCTGGAGGATCGTCGTGATCCGTGACGGCAGTCCGACCCGGCGGGCCACCGCCGTCGCCGCGACCGCGTCCGGCGGCGCCACCACCGCGCCCAGCACCAGGGCGGCGGTCAGCGGCAGCCCCGGCACGATCACATAGGCGGCCCAGCCGACGACGAACGTGGCGAAGAGCACGTAGCCGACCGACAGCAGTGCCACGGGCCGCACTTGGGCCCGCAGGTCGAGGTACGAGCTGTCGGTGGCCGACGTGTACAGCAGCGGGGGCAGCAGCAGCGGCAGCACGACCTCCGGGTCGAGGGTGTAGTCGGGCACCCCCGGGACGTACGAGACGACCAGTCCGACCGCGACCAGCAGCAGCGGTGCCGGCACCGGTGTGCGCCGGGCCGCGGCGGCCACCACGGCGCTCCCCGCCACCAGCAACAGCAGTGGCATCACGTCCATCGTTCTCGCCCGCCCTCGTTTTTTCGCGCGGCCAACCGCACACCCGTCGTAATCTGGCAATCATGAAACAGTGCACGCACGCCGACGCGCTGCCGCTTCCTGAACCGGGGCCCCAGAGCGAGACCTGTCTGGAGTGTCTGGCGGCAGGCACCCA
The DNA here is from genome assembly GCF_057961495.1 of Streptomyces sp. P5F9. Classification (NCBI taxonomy): domain Bacteria; kingdom Bacillati; phylum Actinomycetota; class Actinomycetes; order Kitasatosporales; family Streptomycetaceae; genus Streptomyces; species Streptomyces sp. P5F9. Next base: position 18,506 of record NZ_JBXVPZ010000016.1, read on the forward strand.
CCCGGTGCAGCTGAGACTGTGCCTCTTCTGCGGCCATGTCGCCTGCTGCGACTCCTCCCCCCTGCGCCATGCCACAGCACATCACAAGGACTCCGGGCATCCGGTGATGCGGACGTTCGAGCAGGGGGAGAGCTGGCGCTGGTGCTTCGTCGACCACGTACTCGTGTGACGCCGTAATCCGACCCCCGGTTTCGACGGTTCGACCGTCTGACGTCTGGGTACGTCAACCCGGCGCGCGCTCTTCCCAATTGGGCCCGCAGGACCCCTAGCCACGGAGCGTATCCGTAGGTTTACTATGAGTGACAGCATGGGGTTGGGGTCCCGGGGACAGAAAAGTTCGGAGCGCGGTAGCGTCACCGCTGAACCAAGTATCGCGTTACCCCGGGGGGCGACCCCTGGGCCCCCGAAAGAGCTTGTACCACCTTGGAGGTGAGGGTGTCCCAGATCGCAGGCGAGCCCGCGACCCAGGACTTCGTGGAAGTCCGGCTGCCGGCTGCGGGTGCCTACCTGTCGGTGCTGCGTACGGCCACGGCCGGCCTCGCGGCCCGTTTGGACTTCACCCTCGACGAGATCGAGGACCTTCGCATCGCGGTGGACGAGGCCTGCGCGATCCTGCTTCAGCAGGCCGTGCCGGGATCGGTGCTCAGCTGTGTCTTCCGCCTCGTGGACGACTCGCTCGAAGTCACCGTCTCCGCCCCGACGACGGACGGTCACGCCCCCTCGCGCGACACCTTCGCCTGGACCGTGCTCTCGGCCCTCGCGGGCAAGGTCTCATCGGCAGTCGACGAGGACAAGACCGTTTCGATCAGCCTCTACAAACAGCGCGGCGCGGGACCCGGGCCGGCGTGAGGAACGGGGACGGGCCGGTGCGGGACGAAGAGCGCGGCACACGGGAGCTGCCGGCCGAGGGCGGCTCAGGCGGATCCCGCCGCACGGCGGACGACGGCGCCCTCGTGCCACGCGGCGGAATCCCCGAACAGGCCCGGCCGCACCCGGAGGAAGAACCCTCGGAGGCCGGTGTGATGGACGACGGTCAACGTGAGCAGGACGGTGCCGTGCGTATTGGTGGGGTCTCCCCCGTTGCCGGGGGTTCCCCCGCTCCGACTGGGTCGAGCGCGGGGGAGGAGGCGAAAGCTCGGGAAGGGGCGACGGGCCAGGCGATGAACGAGCACGAGCGGGACGACGTGGCGGGCGCGCAGAGCGTGCAGGTCACACGGCACGACCCCCAGGACCGCAGCGGGGCGCGCGCACTCTTCATCGAGCTGCGCACGCTCAAGGACGGCAGCGTCGAGTACGCGGAGCTGCGCAACCGGCTGGTCCGCATGCACCTGCCGCTCGTCGAGCACCTCGCGCGCCGCTTCCGCAACCGCGGCGAGCCGCTGGACGACCTGACCCAGGTCGCCACCATCGGCCTGATCAAGTCGGTCGACCGCTTCGACCCGGAGCGCGGTGTCGAGTTCTCGACGTACGCGACCCCGACGGTCGTCGGCGAGATCAAGCGGCACTTCCGTGACAAGGGCTGGGCGGTGCGCGTCCCGCGCAGGCTCCAGGAGCTGCGGCTGTCGCTGACCACGGCGACGGCGGAGCTCTCGCAGCGGCACGGCCGCTCCCCCACGGTCCACGAGCTGGCCGAGAAGCTGGGCATCTCGGAGGAGGAGGTCCTGGAGGGCCTGGAGTCGGCCAACGCCTACTCCACGCTGTCCCTGGACGTCCCGGACACGGACGACGAGTCCCCGGCGGTCGCCGACACGCTCGGCGCGTACGACGAGGCCCTGGAGGGCGTCGAGTACCGCGAGTCGCTCAAGCCGCTGCTGGAGGATCTGCCGCCCCGGGAGAAGCGCATTCTGCTGCTCCGCTTCTTCGGCAACATGACGCAGTCGCAGATCGCGCAGGAGGTCGGCATCTCGCAGATGCACGTGTCCCGGCTGCTGGCCCGGACGCTGGCCCAGCTGCGGGAGAAGCTCCTCGTCGAGGAGTAGGACACCGAGTCGAAGGTCAGCCCTTCGGCTCTTCGGTACGGCGGCCGGGCCCTCGGATTCCGAGGGCCTGTGTCGTCGCCGGGTTCACCAGCAGCACCAGCGCGGCGATGGCGACCACCGCGAGCACGATGCCGGCCGGGATGGCCACGCTGTCGGCCCGGAGCAGGTTGTAGGCCACGGGCAGCGCCATGACCTGGGTGATGACGGCCGGCCCCCGGCTCCAGCTTCGCTGCCCGATCAGTCCGCGTGCGGCGAGCAGCGGCAGCAGCGCGAGCACCACCAGGGTCACGCCCCCGGTCACGGCCTGCTGGCGGTCGTCCGGTTCGCCGGTGAGACCCAGGACGAGCATCCACACTCCGGCGACCGCCAGCGCGAGCCCCTCGACGGCGACGAGGGCCGCCGCGTAGGTCAGACGGCGCGGACGGGGTCCGTCGGGGCCATCGGTCTCCGGGGCGGGGGTCTGCTGAGCACTCACCCCAGAAGGGTAGCCCTCGGGATGCGGCCCCAGGTGTTCAGGCTCACGCCGTCTCCTCTTACCCAACCCCTACCTCGGTATGGGACGAGTACCCCCCAGTAGGTACGCTGCAACTCATGCGTGCACTTCTCGTGGTCAATCCGGCGGCAACCACCACAAGCGCACGTACGCGCGACGTCCTGCTCCACGCGCTCGCGAGCGAGATGAAGCTGGAAGCGGTCACCACGGAGTACAGAGGCCACGCGCGCGACCTCGGCCGGCAGGCCGCGGAGAGCGGGAACGTCGACCTGGTCGTGGCCCTCGGCGGCGACGGCACGGTCAACGAGGTCGTCAACGGCCTGCTGCACACGGGCCCCGATCCGGAGCGCCTGCCCGGTTTCGCGGTGGTCCCCGGCGGCTCCACGAACGTCTTCGCCCGCGCCCTGGGCCTGCCCAACGACGCCGTGGAAGCGACTGGCGCCATCCTGGACGCCCTGCGCAGGGGCAGCGAGCGCACGGTCGGCCTGGGGCTGACCTCCGGGACGCCCGGCACGGAGGACGAGGCGGTGCCGTCGCGCTGGTTCACCTTCAACGCCGGGCTCGGGTTCGACGCCGGGGTGGTCGGGCGGGTCGAGCAGCAGCGGGAGCAGGGCAAGAAATCGACGCATGCGCTGTACGTGCGTCAGGTGGTCCGGCAGTTCCTCGGCGAGCAGCACCGCCGACACGGGACGATCACGCTGGAGCAGCCCGGCGCGGACCCGGTCAGCGATCTGGTGGTGGCCATAGTCTCGAACACCTCGCCCTGGACGTATCTCGGCAATCGCCCGATGTACACGTCACCTAAGGCGTCGTTCGATAAAGGCCTCGACGTACTCGGTCTCAGCCGCCTGTCCAGCGCCGCGGTTGCCCGGTATGGCACGCAGTTGCTCACTTCGTCCCCCGAACGCGGGCCCCATGGCAAGCACGCTGCGGCTCTGCACGACCTGAGTGAGTTCACCTTGCATTCGAAGGTCCCCCTGCCCCTCCAGATGGACGGCGACCACCTCGGACTGCGTACGAGCGTGACGTTCACAGGCGTACGCCGTGCACTGCGTGTGATTGTGTGAGCAGAAAGGGCTGAAGTCCTTTCACTCGAACGTTTAGACCAGGGTCCACCCCATGGAAGTACGGCTGTGACCTAGTCGACACCGAGGAATCAAAAAAAACTTTCCGGAAGGGGTTGTATCCGCCGCTGAGGTTTGCGAGTCTCTACGTGGCGATCGAGACGGCCCGCAACACCGGCCTCCACGGATCACCGGAACCCCTCTTCAATCCACAGGACCCCGCCAGTGAACCTGGCTTTCGGCCCTTCACTTGTTGAGGGATTCGTGAAAGCGTTCACATTCACAAGCAACCCGCACGTAATACCAAGGAGAGGTAGCAGCCATGGACTGGCGTCACAACGCCGTTTGCCGCGAGGAAGACCCCGAGCTCTTCTTCCCCATCGGCAACACCGGTCCTGCGCTGCTGCAGATCGAGGAAGCCAAGGCCGTCTGCCGTCGCTGTCCCGTTATGGACCAGTGTCTGCAGTGGGCGCTTGAGTCCGGCCAGGACTCCGGCGTCTGGGGTGGTCTCAGCGAGGACGAGCGCCGCGCCATGAAGCGCCGCGCCGCTCGCAACCGTGCCCGTCAGGCCTCCGCCTGACGCCCACCCTGCTAACAGCCTGAGCTTGGCGGCGCGTACAGCGAGTGCGCATCTCCCGCCCCCGAGCCGCAGCGCGCAGTACCCCCGATGCGCATAGCAACGAGCGAGCAGCCCCGGATCAGTTGATGATCCGGGGCTCTTTGCTGTCCCCGTACACCCTTTCCCCGTACGTCACTTGTGCGCCTGCACCGGCACGTCCAGGATCACCCGGGTCCCCCGCTCCGGCCCCGGCACCATGTCGAACGTGCCGCCCAACTCGCCCTCCACCAGCGTCCGTACGATCTGCAGGCCCAGGTTGCCGGAGCGGTGCGGGTCGAATCCTTCGGGGAGGCCCACGCCGTCGTCCTGCACGGTGACCAGGAGGCGGGCCTCCTTCGAGGTGCCGCCGCGGACCGCGGAGACCTCGACCGTGCCCGTCTCGCCCTCGCGGAAGCCGTGTTCGAGGGCGTTCTGAAGGATCTCGGTGAGGACCATGGAGAGCGGGGTCGCGACCTCGGCGTCCAGTATTCCGAAGCGTCCGCTGCGCCGGCCGGTGACCTTGCCCGGGGAGATCTCGGCGACCATCGCGAGCACCCGGTCGGCGATCTCGTCGAACTCCACGCGCTCGTCCAGGTTCTGGGACAGCGTCTCGTGCACGATCGCGATCGAGCCGACCCGGCGTACGGCCTCCTCCAGCGCCTCCCGGCCGCTCTCGGAGTCGATGCGGCGGGCCTGGAGGCGCAACAGGGCGGCGACCGTCTGGAGATTGTTCTTCACCCGGTGGTGGATCTCCCGGATGGTCGCGTCCTTGGTGATCAACTCCCGCTCGCGGCGCCGCAGTTCGGTGACGTCCCGGAGCAGCACCAGTGAACCGATGCGGGTGCCCTTGGGTTTGAGCGGGATCGCCCGGAACTGGATGACTCCGTCGCGTGCCTCGATCTCGAACTCGCGCGGCGCCCAGCCACTGGCGACCTTGGCGAGCGCCTCGTCCACCGGGCCCCGGGTCGGGGCGAGTTCGGCGGTGGTCACGCCCAGCGGCTGGCCGACGAGGTCGGTGGCGAGGCCCATGCGGTGGTACGCGGACAGCGCGTTGGGCGAGGCGTACTGCACGATGCCGTCGCCGTCGAGCCGGATCAGTCCGTCGCCGACGCGCGGCGAGGCGTCCATGTCGACCTGCTGGTTCGGGAACGGGAAGGAACCGGCCGCGATCATCTGCGCGAGGTCCGACGCGCTCTGCAGATAGGTGAGTTCGAGGCGGCTCGGGGTGCGCACGGTGAGGAGATTGGTGTTGCGGGCGATGACACCCAGGACGCGCCCGTCCCGTCGTACCGGAATCGACTCGACCCGGACGGGGACCTCTTCGCGCCACTCGGGGTCGCCCTCGCGGACGATCCGGCCCTCGTCCAGGGCCGCGTCCAGCATGGGGCGGCGGCCGCGCGGGACGAGGTGGCCGACCATGTCGTCCTGGTACGAGGTGGGGCCCGTGTTCGGCCGCATCTGGGCGACGGAGACATAGCGGGTGCCGTCACGCGTGGGGACCCACAGGACCAGGTCGGCGAAGGATAGGTCGGAGAGCAGCTGCCACTCCGAGACCAGCAGGTGCAGCCATTCGAGGTCGGAGTCGTCGAGTGCTGTGTGCTGGCGTACGAGTTCGTTCATGGAGGGCACGTCTGCGAGCGTACCCGCCGGTCTGTACCTGTCCTAAAAACACCCGCGGGCCGCGGCGCCTGAGAGGGACCCTCAGCCCTCTCGGCACCGCAGCCCGGAGCAGCAACGGCCACGGGGTGTGCGGTCCCGATCGGCCGATGGATGAGGAGCCGGGGCAGTCAGGGCAGAGAGCCTCGGTTCCTCGGTCCGTCCTCCTGTGCGGGGAGGACGGAGGCTTACGCCAGTAACACATTGTGGACTAGACCACATGCGGTGTCCATGCTTTGAAGGACGTTGAAGAGCCTAACCGTGTCGGGTCCTGTGCGGGACTGATTGGTCATGGGAATTTCCGTGGCCGCAACACGGACTCGGGCTCAGCGGGTCTCCGTCACCTTGGCCAGGGCGCGGGGCGCGTCCGGGTCCTGGCCGCGGGCGATGGTGACCTCGTAGGCGAGGAGCTGGAGCGGGAGGATCTCCAGGATCGGCTGGAGTTCCTCGGGGACGCCCTCGACGGGCAGGACGAAACCGGCCGAGGCCTGCTCGACCTGGCCGGCCGGGCCGATGACGACCAGGTCGGCGCCCCGGCCGCGCAGGCGGTCCAGCACGGGCTGGAGGGCGGTGCCGCCCTTGCCCGCCGTCACGACCGCGATGACCGGGGAGACGTTGTCGACCATGGCGAGGGGGCCGTGCAGGAGGTCGGCTCCGGAGTAGGCGAGCGCGGGGATGTAGCTGGTCTCCATCAGCTTGAGGGCGGCTTCCTTGGCGGTGGGGTAGCCGTAGCCGCGCGAGGTGATCACCATGCGCTCGGCGAAGCGGTAGCGGGCGGCGAGGGAGCGGACCTCGTCCTGGCGGGCGAGCAGCTGGTCGGCGAGGTCGGGCAGTGCCTTGGCCGCCGCGCCGTCGCCGCCACGCAGGCCCTCGACGAAGAGGTAGAGCGCGAGGAGCGAGGCCGTGTACGTCTTGGTCGCGGGGAGCGCCTTCTCCGGGCCCGCCATGATGTCGACGTGGTACTCGGATACGGCGGCCAGCGGTGAGTCCGGGTTGTTGGTCACCGCGACCGTGATCGCGCCGGCCTCGCGGGCGGCCCGGGTCGAGGCCACCAGGTCCGGGGAGCCGCCGGACTGGCTGACGGTGACGACGAGGACGTCGGTCAGGTCGGGGCGGGCGCCGTAGGCCGTGGTCGTCGACATCGAGGTGAGTCCGCAGGGCAGGCCGAGGCGGATCTCCAGGAGGTACTTGGCGTAGAGGGCCGCATTGTCGGAGGTGCCGCGGGCGGTGAGCAGCACGAAGCGGGGCTTGCGGGCGGCGACCTCCTGGGCGACCTGGCGGATGCGCGGGGCGCCCTCGTCCAGGATGCGGCGCAGGACCGCGGGCTGCTCGGCCATCTCGCGGGCCATGATCCGGCCGGGGAGTTCGTTCTGGGGGACGGCCGGGGTCGTGGCGGTCATGCGGGGTCCTCCGGAGGTCGGTCGGGGCAGTGGTGCGGTGTCCATTTCACCCTGTCCGCGGGAGGTGCGCCTCTGTGGGGCGGTTACCGGTTCTCGGACAGGCGGCGAACTCTGGGAGGCAGGAGCCTCCTCTGTTAGATTGGTGCGCGGATTGGTCTAAACCACACAGCTCCTCCGGGCTCCTCGAAGCCCCTCTGCAGAACGGCAGGCCAGCGTGGAAGTTGTCATCGTTCCGGACGCCAAGTCGGGCGGCGAACTCATCGCCGAGGCCATGGCACAGCTGCTCCGGCGCAAGCCGGACGCTCTTCTCGGCGTGGCCACCGGGTCGACGCCGCTGCCTATCTACGAAGCCCTCGCCGCCAAGGTCCGCGCGGGGGCCGTGGACACCTCGCGGGCCCGGATCGCCCAGCTCGACGAGTACGTGGGGCTGCCCGCCGAGCACCCGGAGTCGTACCGCTCGGTCCTGCGGCGCGAGGTGCTGGAGCCGCTCGGCATCGGGATGGACGCCTTCTTCGGGCCGGACGGGACCGCCGAGGACGTGCAGGCGGCGTGCGAGGCGTACGACCGGGCGCTGGGCGAGGCCGGCGGGGTCGATCTCCAGGTGCTGGGCATCGGGACCGACGGGCACATCGGGTTCAACGAGCCGTGCTCGTCGCTGGCCTCGCGGACCCGGATCAAGACGCTGACCGAGCAGACGCGGGTGGACAACGCGCGGTTCTTCGACGGCGACATCGAGCAGGTCCCGCACCACGTCATCACGCAGGGCATCGGCACGATCCTGGAGGCCCGGCACCTGGTGCTGCTCGCGACCGGCGAGGGGAAGGCGGACGCGGTCGCCGCGACCGTGGAGGGACCGGTCGCCGCGGTGTGCCCGGCGTCGGCGCTCCAGTTGCACCGGCATGCGACGGTCGTGGTCGACGAGGGTGCCGCGTCCAAGCTGAAGCTCGCGGACTACTTCCGGCACACGTTCGTCAACAAGCCGGACTGGCAAGGGATCTGACGCGGTCTCACATCAGTACGTGCCGGTGCCGGGCCCGCTCGTGGAGGGCCCGGCACCGGTGTATTCGGAGGTGTTCCCCTGGTCGGGGACGCTCCCCCCGGCTCACGTCACGCGCCCGCGATGACCTCCGCCGCCGCGTGGCCACAGACACGGGCCGCGCCGTGAGTCGCGATGTGCAGGGCACCTCGGGGCGGTGCCTGCGGGACGCCCATCTCGACCACGACGGTGTCCGGCCGGGCGGCCAGCAGGGTGTCGAGGGCGGACGTCATCCAGGGGTGCCGGTGTTCGTCCCGGACCACGGCCACGATGCGCCGGGTCCCGGCCGCCTTCAGCATCACACTCCCCGCGTCGTCCCCGGCGAAGCCGGCCGCCTCCGTGCCGGGCAGGAGCCGTTCGAGTTCGGCAGCCACGCCCCAGGGGGTCTCGTCGCCCACGGCGATGTTGGCGACCGGGGTGAGGAGAGCGATGTACGGCGCTTCGGTGAGCGGGGTGAAGTCCTCGGCGCCGGTGACCGTGAGGGCGCGGCGGGCGGCGACGAGACCGATGTCGACGCGCGTCACGCTTCCTGCCGAGGCGGAGCCCGTCTGCGCGTCGGCCTCCGGTTCCGAAGCAGCGGCGGCACCGGAAGCCGTCCACTGAGCCAACCCCCGCACCCGTTCCGCCGCTTCGGCCAGGCGTTCCTCCGGCAGCTCCCCCGACCGCACCGCCCCCACCAGCGCGTCGCGCAGCCGCCGTACCGTCTCGTCGTCCGCGAGGCCTCCGCCCACGCAGATCGCGTCGGCGCCGGCGGCGATCGCCAGGACGCTGCCGCGTTCGATGCCGTAGGTGGCGGCGATGGCCTGCATCTCCATGCCGTCGGTGACGATGAGGCCGTCGTAGGCGAGTTGGCCTCGGAGGAGGTCGGTCAGGATGCGGAGGGAGAGCGTGGCCGGGCGGTCCGGGTCCAGGGTGGGGACCAGGATGTGGGCGCTCATCACCGCGCGGCTGCCGGCGGCGATGGCCGCGCGGAACGGGAGCAGTTCACGCTGCTCCAGTACCGTCGACCCGGCGTCGATGCGCGGCAGCGCGTGGTGGGAGTCGACCGCCGTGTCGCCGTGGCCCGGGAAGTGCTTGGTGCAGGCGGCGACGCCCGCCGACTGGAGGCCGGTGACGTAGGCCGCCGTGTGCCGGGCCACCAGCTCCGGGTCGGCGCCGAAGGACCGGACGCCGATGACCGGGTTGGAGGGGTTGGAGTTGACGTCCGCGGAGGGGGCCCAGTTCAGGTTCACGCCGCAGGCCGCGAGCCTGCGGCCCAGTTCGTGCGCCACCGCCGTTGTGAGTTCCACGTCGTCCACCGCGCCCAGCGCGTGGTTGCCCGGGAAGGAGGAGCCGGTGCGGGCCTCCAGGCGGGTGACGTCTCCGCCCTCCTCGTCGATCGCGACCAGCACGTCGTCCCGTTCGGACCGCAACTGGGCGGTCAGCGAGGAGAGTTGATCGGGCGAGGCGATGTTGCGGCCGAACAGGCCCACCGAGGCGAGGCCTTCACCGAGGCGCCGCAGCAGCCAGTCGGGGGCCGTGGTGCCCGGGAAGCCCGGTTGCAGGACGGTGAGGGCGTCGCGCGTCAGGCCATCTTTTTCAGAATCAGACGCTGTGGTACCGCTGGCGAGTGTCGTCATCGGTGGCGTTATCCCTTCACAGCGCCAGCGGTCAGCCCCGCGGCCATCTTGCGCTGGACGATGAGGAACAGGACGACGATCGGCACGGCCATCATCGTGGCGCCGGCCATCATCGGGGCGTACTCGGTGCCGTGCTTGGTGGTGAAGTTGCCGAGCCAGACGGTCGCCGTCTGGTGCTCCTGGCTGAGCAGCATCAGGGCGTACAGGTACTCGTTCCAGGCCTGGATGAAGCCGTAGACCGAGGTGGCGACCATGCCGGGGGCGAGGAGCGGGAAAACCACACGGATGAAGGCGCCGGTGCGGGAGCAGCCGTCGACCATGGCCGCCTCCTCCAGCTCCTTCGGGATGTTGACGATGAAGCCGCGCAGGGTCCACACCGTGAACGGGAGGATGAAGGTCAGGTACGTGATGACCAGGCCCGAGAGCTTGTCGTACTGGTCGAGGTCGTTCAGGAGCAGGAAGACCGGGATGATCATCGAGACCAGCGGGACCATCTGGACCGCGAGGATGCCGACGATCACGATCTTGCGGCCGCGGAAGGCGAAGCGGGAGATCGCGAGCGCGGCCAGCAGGCCGACGACGACGCCGATCACGACCACCGACAGGGACACGATGAGGCTGCGGCCGACCGGGCCCCAGAAGTCGGCGATGTCCAGCGCCCGGCGGAAGTTGTCGAGCGTGATGCCGGTGGGCAGCAGGCTCGGGTCCGGGTCGATGGCGTCCTTGGCCGGTTTGAACGCCGTGTCGAGCATCCAGTAGAGGGGGAAGCCGACGACGACGAAGACGAGCAGGCCCACGAGGTTCCAGCCCAGCTTCGACTTCCGGCGGCCACCGCCCGATGTCTTGGGCGCATCGGTCGTGAGCGCGCTCATTCGACCTCTCCGATCTGAAGCATCTGACGCATGTAGACGGCGACGACCCCGAGCAGCAGCACCACGGTGACCAGGGCTATCGCGGAACCCTGTCCGTAGTCGTTGACGACGAAGGCACGGTCGTACGAATAGGTGCTGAGCAGTTGGAAGTCGGCCTCGGGGTGGCCGCCGCGCATCACGAACACCTGGGGGAAGACGCCCATGTCCCAGATCACCGACAGGGTCGTGAGCATCACGATGATCGGCTTGAGGATGGGCAGGGTGACGTACCGGAAGACACCCCACGCGCCGGCGCCGTCGAGACGGGCCGCCTCCTCCAACTCCTGGGGAACCTGGGTGAGTCCGGCGCTGAGCGTGATGACCACGAAGGGCACCGCGCCCCACACCACCAGCAGCATGATGACGAGGAGGCCCTGCGGTCCGCTGGCGAACCAGTTGTGGCCGATCATGTCGACGCCCGGCAACTTGCTGAGCAGCGCGTTGAAGACGCCGTAGTCCGAGTCGAAGAGCCACTTGAAGACGGTGGTCGCGACGATGACCGGCATGCCCCAACTGGCCACCAGGACAATGTTGATGAGGGTCTTCATCCAGCCGGAGACCTTCTGCTGGAGCAGGGCGAGGGCCATGCCGGCGACCATCGTGAAGATGACCGAGCCCGCCGCGAAGACGATCGTGCGGACGACGACGCCCCAGAACTCGCCGTCGCCGAGGATGCCGGAGAAGTTGTCGAAGCCGATCCACTCGGCGGGCTTGAAGCCCCACAGCTGGGACTGGCCGAAGGACTGGAAGGACAGCGTGACCAGGCGGACCAGCGGATAGCCCATGACCAGGGCGAGGATGAGCAGACAGGGCGCGAGCAGCAGCCAGGGGACCCCGGCCCCTCTCGACGTCCCCCGTCCGCGGGGTGCGCCGGAGACGCGCGGTGGGGGCGCCTGCCGCGGCGGCGGCACCTTGGCAGGGGTGGTCGTGTCGGCACTCATCGCGCGCTCCTCAGCGGTCCCTCAGGTCGTACGGCCGTGCTTCGCAGGAGTGGCGGGGCCCTGCCCCGAGAACACCCAGGTGTCCAACAGGGCCCCGCGCTGGGTCCTGCCGTCGAACTCCCGTCGTCCGCCCGAAGGGCGGGCCCGGCGGCGTCTGGTGCGTGCGATCGCAAGGCGCCGGAGCGTCCTCGTGGCGGAGCCACGTGGGCGGTTCGGCAACGCAGCTGGGGGTCCCCCCGCGCCTTTTGGGCAGTGGGGGAGTGCGTGCCAGGCGTCGCCGGGCAGGCGGGAGTTCGACGGCAGGGCCCTGGGTCACTTGGTGTTGATGACCTTGTCGATCGCGGCGTCCGCTTCCTTCGCGGCGTCCGCCACCGACTTCTTGCCGGTGCCGATGTTCTGCAGCATGGTCTGAAGGACCTGGGCCTTCTCGACCTGGCCCCAGCCCGGTGCCATCGGGACGAACCAGTTGGACTCGGCCGCGGTGGCCGGGACCGCCGTCGCGGGGTCGCTCTTCAGCGTCGCGAGGTCGGTCTTGTTGTTCGGCAGGTTGCCCTTGGCCATCAGGCCCTTCTGGCCGGACGGACCGGTGAAGGCGTTGATCCACTCGGCGGCGAGCGCCTGCGCCTTGGACTTCACCGGGACGGCGAGGTCCGAACCGCCCAGGAACACGGGCATGTTCTTGCCGGACGGGCCGGGCATCACGAAGTTGACGAGGTCGGTCTTCAGCTTGCCGCCGGTCTTGTCGTTCTTCGGGTCGGCGGCGGTCGCGCCCTCCCACGCGGCGGCGAAGATCATGGACGCCTTGCCCTGGCCGTAGACGATGTAACGGTCGGACTCGTCCTTGGTCTTGTCGCCGTGCATGTACTTGTCGATGACCGACTTCCACTCGGTGAGTCCCTTGACGGACTCGGGCGAGGAGAGGCTGGCCTTCCACTCACTGCCGGACTGGGTGGCGATGGCGCCGCCGGCGTCGTAGACGAAGGACATGGCCGCGTACCAGTCACGGGTGGGCTGGTACCAGGCGCTGAACTTGCTGCCTTCCTTCTTCTGGATCTTGTCCAGGTCGGCGGTCAGCTCGGTGTACGTCGTCGGCGGGGCCTTGACGCCGACCGAAGCGGCGATGTCCTTGCGCCAGTTGGCGACGCGGCCACCGGCGTAGTAGGGGACGCCGTAGGTCTTGCCGTCGTAGGTCACCGAGGCCTTGAGGCCGTCGAGCCAGGCGGAGGAGTTGGTGAACTTGGAAGCGTCGACGGGTGCGAAGGCGCCCTTGACCATGTAGCCCAGCATCTCGGTGTTGCCCATCTCGACCACGTCAGGGGCCTTGTCGGTGGCGAGAACCGCGTCGAGCTTGGTGTTCTTGTCCGGCCAGCCGTAGTACTCGTGCTTGATCTTGACGCCCGGGTGCGCCTTCTGCACGGCCGCGTCGGCCGCCTTCACCAGCTGGGGCCAGTTGTTCTGCGCGTCGACGGTGAGCCAGACGGTCAGCTCCTTGGCGTCGGCGCCGCTGTTCGAAGAGCTCTTGTCGTCGTTGCCCCCGCACGCCGCGATGGAGACCATCATGCCCGCGATACCGATCGCGGCTATCAGCTTGCGCTTCACGCCACCCTCCTCAGGGATGCCTGCCACACCTCCCGCCCAAGAGCCGGGACCTGAACCAATGGTGTAGACCAGTACCGGGAGCTTGGACCAGACCACAGGGCCTGTCAAGAGCCCCCGAAACACCCCTGACCAGCCGTTATGCGACCTACATATGCAGGAACCTTTAAGTAAGAAGGCAGCGAAAACAACGGTGCCGGAGTACTGTCTTCCGCTAGACCACTTGGCGCTGTGGACTAGACCAAAAGAGACGGCGACGGTATACAGAGGGGATCACCAAGTGACCCTTGTCCGGAGCCGGGAAGGCGGAGCATGAGCACCGACGTCAGCAGTGCGGAGAACGAGGGTGGGGCCACCGTCCGCACCGCGCGTGTGCCGAAGTACTACCGCCTGAAGAAGCACCTCCTCGACATGACGGAGACGCTGCCGCCCGGCACCCCTGTCCCGCCCGAGCGCACCCTGGCCGCGGAGTTCGACACCTCGCGCACCACCGTGCGCCAGGCACTTCAGGAACTCGTCGTCGAGGGCCGCCTGGAGCGCATCCAGGGCAAGGGCACGTTCGTCGCCAAGCCGAAGGTCTCCCAGGCCCTCCAACTCACCTCGTACACCGAGGACATGCGCGCCCAGGGCCTCGAACCGACCTCGCAGCTCCTGGACATCGGCTACATCACCGCCGACGACACCCTCGCCGACCTGCTCGACATCACCGCCGGCGGCCGGGTCCTGCGCATCGAGCGGCTGCGCATGGCCAACGCCGAGCCGATGGCCATCGAGACGACCCACCTCAGCGCGAAGCGCTTCCCCGCCCTGCGCAGGTCACTCGTCAAGTACACGTCCCTGTACACCGCGTTGGCCGAGGTCTACGACGTCCATCTCGCCGAGGCCGAGGAGACCATCGAGACCTCGCTGGCCACCCCGCGCGAGGCCGGCCTCCTCAGCACCGACGTGGGCCTCCCGATGCTGATGCTCTCCCGCCACTCCATCGACAAGGAGGGCAAGCCGGTGGAGTGGGTGCGGTCGGTGTACCGGGGGGACCGGTACAAGTTCGTGGCGAGGCTCAAGCGGCCTACGGAGTAAGGGCGCCCCCAACTGCCGCACGCCGGGCGCCCGTCAGGCGCGTAGCTGCTACGCTCGGCTCGCCGATGACAACCAAGTCGGCGCCACCGAGCGGGTCTTGACCCGCTCCGGCCGCTGGGAGAGTGGTCGCGGGACGGGCATGGCCTGTCAAACTCCCCGGAGCAATCCAGGGGAGAGTCTCCCGCGGTCTCGCGGGAGAGAGCTCCAAGTTCCTCCCGTCGCCGTACGAGTGGGAGGACGACTCGGATGCGTACCACCAGCACACGAACCATCCTGATCTGGACGCTCGTGGCGCTGGTGGGCGCCGCGGGCTGGTCCGTGCTCGCGCTGGCGCGGGGCGAGAACGTGTCGGCCGCCTGGATGGTCGCCGCCGCGCTCGGCTCGTACGCCATCGCCTACCGCTTCTACGCGAAGTTCATCGCGTACAAGGTCCTGAAGGTCGACGGCACCCGGGCCACCCCGGCCGAACGCCTCGACAACGGCATCGACTACCACCCCACCGACCGCCGCGTCCTGCTCGGCCACCACTTCGCCGCGATCGCCGGCGCCGGACCGCTCGTCGGCCCCGTACTGGCCGCGCAGATGGGCTACCTGCCCGGCACGATCTGGATCATCGTGGGGGCCATTTTCGCGGGCGCGGTCCAGGACATGGTGGCGCTGTTCTTCGCGACCCGGCGCGACGGCAGGTCCCTTGGTCAGATGGCCCGCGAGGAGATCGGCCCCTTCGGCGGTGCGGCGGCGCTGATCGCCACCTTCGCCATCATGATCATCCTGCTCGGCGTGCTGGCCCTGGTCGTCGTGAACGCGCTGGCCTCCTCTCCCTGGGGCACCTTCTCCATCGGCATGACCATCCCGATCGCCCTGCTGATGGGCTTCTATCTACGGGTCCTGCGCCCCGGCCGCGTCTCCGAGGTGTCCCTGATCGGCGTGGCCCTGCTGCTGCTCGCCCTGGTCGCGGGCCGCTGGGTCGCCGAGTCCTCCTGGGCCGGCACCTTCACGCTCGCGCCCTCGACCCTGGTCGTCTGGCTGGTGGCGTACGGCTTCATCGCCTCGATCCTGCCGGTGTGGACCCTGCTCGCCCCGCGCGACTACCTCTCCACCTTCATGAAGATCGGCACGATCTTCCTGCTGGCGATCGGTGTCGTGGTCGCCCTGCCCGCCCTGAAGATGCCCGCCGTCACCGACTTCGCCAAGCACGGCAACGGCCCGGTCTTCGCCGGCTCGCTCTTCCCGTTCGTCTTCATCACGATCGCGTGCGGGGCCCTGTCCGGCTTCCACTCGCTGATATCGAGCGGTACGACGCCGAAGATGATCCAGAAGGAAACCCAGGTTCGCATGATCGGCTACGGCGCCATGCTGATGGAGTCGTCCGTCGCCGTCATGGCACTGGTCGCCGCGAGCATCATCGACCCCGGTCTGTACTTCGCGATGAACGCCCCGTCCGGCGCGATCGGCACCACCGTGCAGAACGCCTCGCAGGTGGTGACCAGTTGGGGTTACCACATCTCCCCCGCCGACCTCGCGCAGGCCGCGAAGAACGTCGACGAGGCCAGCCTGCTGTCCCGTACCGGCGGTGCGCCCACCCTCGCGGTCGGTGTCTCGGAGATCTTCTCCAAGGTCACCGGGGGGAGCCTGCGCGCCTTCTGGTACCACTTCGCGATCATGTTCGAGGCACTGTTCATCCTGACCGCGCTGGACGCCGGCACCCGCGTGGGCCGGTTCATGCTCCAGGACATGCTCGGGAACGTCTACCGGCCCTTCAAGAACGTGAGTTGGAAGCCTGGCCTGGCGCTGACCAGCGCGATCGTGTGCGCGCTGTGGGGTTACTTCCTCTGGGTCGGCGTCCATGAACCCCTCGGCGGGATCAACCAGCTCTTCCCGGTCTTCGGCATCTCCAACCAGCTCCTCGCCGCCGTCGCCCTGGCCGTCTGCACCACCCTCCTGGTGAAGTCCGGACGCCTCAAGTGGGCCTGGACCACCGGGATTCCGCTCGTCTGGGACGCGACGGTGACCCTGACCGCCAGCTGGCAGAAGGTGTTCTCCAGCGACCCGAAGGTCGGCTTCTTCAAGCAGCGGTCCGTGTTCCAGGACGCCATCGACGCGGGCAAGGTGCTGCCGCCCGCCAAGAACATGGACGACATGCACACCGTCGTCACCAACTCCACGGTGGACGGAGTGCTTTCGGCCATTCTCGCGTTGCTGGTCGTGGTCGTGATCGCCGACGCCCTTCGCGTCTGCGTTCGACACGTCCGCCGTCCCGCGCTCTCCTCACTGAGCGAGACGCCGTACGTCGAATCGAAGATCGTGGCACCGGCCGGGCTGATCCCGACCACCGAGGAGAAGGCGGCGGAGAAGGCGAGGCGAGATGCGGTGGGCGCCGCTCAGGGCGGCTAGCCGGGCGGGAAGGGCAATCCGCTGGTACGTACGCGAACTGACCGGCGAGGCGTCGTACGAGCACTACACCGCGCACGTACGACGCCACGCTCCGGACGCCCGGTCGCTCAGTCGCCGGGAGTTCGAGCGTCGCCGGGCCGCAGCGCGCGACGACGACCCCCGAAGCGGGTTCCGCTGTTGCTGAACGTCGGCGGCAGGACCGCGAGGCCGATCGTGGCGCATGCCACGAACGGCCACAGCGGGTCCCGGCCGTCGGCGTAGTGCAGCACGACGCCGAGGCAGCCGACGGCGATGTAGAACAGGCATATCCATCGCAGTCGTCGCAGCGCTCGCCGGACCAGGTTTCTCACGGACGCGAACTCCTCAGTTGTCGCCTCCGGCGCCGGCGACCGCGGCCGGTCCCCCGGCGGAGACACCGGCGCCGGGCCGGACGCCCCTGCCGTCGTCGGCCGTGCCGTGGTCCACGTCGGAGACATAGTCCTGTGCGCGGGTGAGGTCCGTGCCCTCGGTGGCCCCCGCCGCCCTGCTGACCAGCGTGACGAGCCCGGCCACGGCGAGGTTGGCCACCACCGCGATCAGACCGGCGTACATGGTGACGTCGGTGGAGAGGCCGAAGTCGGACAGGGGGAAGGCCGATCCGGCGAAGTGCTCCTTTCCGGTGGCGGGGTTGGAGATGTTGTAGAGCAGGAGGACCCCGGTGACGAGCCCGGCGACCAGGCCCGCGATCAGACCGTGGCGGTGGAACCACCGCGTGTACAGCCCGAGGCCCACGGCCGGCAGCGTCTGGAGGATGAGCACACCGCCGATGAGCTGGAGGTCGACGGAGAACTGCGGGTCCAGCATGACGATGACGAGGACCGCGCCGACCTTCACCAGCAGCGAGACCAGCTTGGAGACCTTCGCCTCGGTCTCGGGGCTCGCGTCGGGGTTGACGTACTCACGGTAGATGTTGCGGGTGAAGAGGTTGGCCGCGCCGATGGACATGATCGCCGCGGGAACGAGCGCCCCGATGCCGACCGCCGCGTGGGCGACCCCCGCGAACCAGGCGGGGAACTCGGCTTCGAACAGCTGCGGGACGACGGTGTTGGCGTTCGGCTTCCCGTTCTCGCCGCTGAGCGGGGTGATTCCGGCGGCGATCGCCATGTATCCGAGCAGCGCGATCAGACCGAGGAGCACGCTGTAGACGGGCAGCGCGGCCATGTTCTTCTTGATCGTGTCACGGCTCCGGGAGGCGAGGAGCCCGGTCACCATGTGCGGATAGAGGAAGAGCGCCATCGCGGAGCCGAGCGCCAGCGTGACGTACTGGAGCTGGTTGCTCCCGTTGAGCAGTGTGCCGTCGCCGGTCGCGGGCGTGGCGGCGAACTTGGCGTCGGCCGAGGCGAAGATGTGGTCCCAGCCGCCGATCTTCGGCGGAATGAAGATCACCGCGGCGATGATCACGACGTAGATCAGGATGTCCTTGACGAAGGCGATCAGCGCGGGCGCCCGCAGCCCCGCGTGGTAGGTGTACGCGGCCAGGATCGCGAAGGCGACGAAGACCGGCCAGTGGCCGGTGATCCCCATGGTGCGCAACACCGCCTCGATACCCACGAGTTGCAGGGCGATGTACGGCATGGTCGCGACGATGCCGGTGACGGCGACCAGCAGCGCGAGCGTACGGGAGCCGTGCCGGACCCGGACGAAGTCCGCGGGAGTGACCAGCCCGTGCTTGTGCGACACCGACCACAGTCGCAGGACCACGACGAAGACCAGCGGATAGACCACCACCGTGTACGGCATCGCGAAGAAGCCCATCGCGCCGGCGCCGTACATCAACGCCGGGATCGCGACGAAGGTGTAGGCGGTGTAGAGGTCGCCGCCGATCAGGAACCAGGTGATCCAGGTGCCGAAACCGCGGCCGCCCAGGCCCCATTCGTCGAGGTTCGCCGACTGTTCGGCGCGGCGCCATCGGGCCGCGGCGAACCCCATGCCGCTGACGAGCAGGAAGAGCACGGAGAAGACGATGATCTCGGTGAGATGGTCTCTCAACGGTCCCTCCTGGTGCGTTGGTGGACCACCGCGATCACGACCATGCTGAGGAAGGCGCAGACGAGCTGGAACCAGTAGAAGAACGGAAAGCCGAACACCCTCGGCTCGTCGGAGTTGAAGAAGAAGGTCAGCAGCGGGACGACGATCGGGATCCACAACAGCCAGTTCCAGGCGCTACGGCCGCCTGTCGTGGTGTCGCGTGGTTCGCGTACGCCGTCGGATTCGGTTGTCTGCAAGGAACCTGCCCTTCGTGTGCGGGACGAAGACGGACCAACGGGATCAAACGAATGTCAGGACGAGGAGGACCGCGTTCAGCACGCTGATGAACGCCGCCGCCGCACAGGCCGCGACGGTGGTCACCCTCCTGTTGACCAGACTCCCCATCAGTTCCCTGCGCCCCGTGAAGTACACAAGTGGCCACAGCGCGAAGGGAATTCCGAAGCTGAGCACCACCTGCGACAGCACGAGGGCACGCCCGGGCTCGACGCCGGAGGCGAGGACCGCGAGGGCGGGCAGCAGCGTGACGGCCCGCCGTATCAGCACCGAGGTCTCGCGCCCGAGGAAGCCCTCGAAGATGACCGCTCCCGCGTAGGTGCCCACCGCTGAGGACGCGAACCCGGAGGCCAGCAGGGCGAGGGCGAAGAGCAGAGCGCCCGAGGTGCCCAGCGCCCTGGCGAAGCCGTCGTGGGCGCTCTGGATGCTGTCGGCCTCCGCGGGCAGCAGGACCACGGCAGCCGAGGTCAGCATGGCCAGGTTGACCACGCCGGCGAGCCCCATCGCCGCGCCGATGTCCAGCCGGGTGGCCGTCAGTAGTCTGCGCTGCCGGTCGGGCTCGCCGACCGTACTGCCGTGCCGGTCGCGGACCAGGGCGCCGTGCAGGTAGATGGCGTGCGGCATGACGGTGGCACCCAGGATGCCCACCGCGAGCAGCAGACTCTCCGTTCCTTCGAGCCGTGGCGCCACGTTCGCCAGCAGTTCCCCGGGGTCCAGACCCGCCGTCAGCGCGTTGTAGCAGAACCCGGCGAGTACCACGGCGAGCATTCCGCCGACGGCGGCCTCGAAATGCTGGGCGCCACGGCGGTTCTGCACCGCGAGGACGAGCCAGGAGACCACTCCGGTCAGGACGCCTCCGGCGAGGACGGGCATCCCGAACAGCAGGTTCAACGCCACGGCCCCACCGATCAGTTCGGCGAGGTCGGTGGCCACGGCGACCAGTTCCGCCTGGGCCCACAGCCCGAGCGCGGCCGGGCGGCGGAAGTGCCTGCGGCACAGCTCGGGCAGGGTCGACCCGCTGACGATGGTGACCTTCGCCGACAGGTACTGGACCAGCATCGCGACGAGGTTGGCCGTCACCACGACCCAGACCAGCAGATAGCCGTACCGGGCGCCGGCGGCGACGTTCGTCGCCACGTTGCCCGGATCGACGTACGCGACCGCGGCCACGAACGCCGGTCCGAGCAGCGGCAGTGTCATGACCGCCCGGCGGCCGCCGCTCCGGGGCGGGGCCTGGGCCCCTGGTCCGGGCACCTCCGCCGCCAGTTCCGCGGTGGGCTCGTCGCGCCCGGTCATGGCTTCACCAACGGTATGAGCACGGACAGGGTCGCGACCGCGCCGACGGTGGACACCACGACACCGGCCGCCGCCTGTTGTACGTACGTACGGGCCTGCTGGGCCAGCACATAGGCGGTGGCCGCGTTCGGCAGTCCGGCGAGGATGACGGACGCCGCCGCCCAGGTGTCCGGCATACGGAACACCGTGGACACCAGGACGTAGGCGACCGCGGGCATGAGGAGCAGCTTGATGCCCACGGTCAGGCCGACTTCGGGCGCGGCGACGCTGCCGTCCCGCATGCCGGCCACCGCCTTGCGCAGGGTGAGCCCGACGGCGAAGAGCGCGCCGGGCGCCGCGGCGCCGCCCAGCATGTTGATGGTGGTGTACACCGGTTTGGCGAGCCCGATGCCGAGGACCGCGAACACGAGGCCCGCGGCGACCGAGAGTGCCACCGGGTTGAGCAGCACCTTCCGGGCGATTTCCCGGCGCAGCACGACCCGGCTCTCCGTCCGGTGCATCGCGCCGGGGCCGGTCGTGCCGGCGCGGGCGACCAGCAGGGTCTGCGCCGCCGGATAGCAGACCATGTTGAACATGTTGTGGATCAACTGCCCGATGGCCGCGGGCAGAACTGCTTTCGGACCCAGCGCGGCCAGTAACAACGGGACACCCATATAGGCGACGTTTCCGTAGCCCGACATCAGGCCCATGGTCAGGCTGACCTCGTTGTCCCGACGGAAGAAAAGGCGGGCCCCAGCCATGCCGAGCGCATAGGAAATAACGATCGACACGACGGCGACGGCAATGAACTGCCAGGGCACACCCGCCGAGATGTCCGCCCTGGCGACAGCCAGAAAAAGCAGCGCGGGCAGCGCGATATAGAAGACGAAGTCGTTGACTGCTTGTGCGGTGTTCCCCTGGAACACCCTGAACGCGCTGGCCCCATATCCGATTCCGACAATCGCGAACAGCGGCACAATCGCGTTCAGGATGGTATTCAGTTCCATGGATCAGCTCGACACCGTCTCAGCTGCCTTCGCCCGTCCTGCGTTTTCGACGGGTACGACGGACGGGTCCTGGAGGACCTGGATCGCGGTCTTCTGGACGTCCTCGATCCGGACGAAGTCCGCGTAGAACTCGTGCACCTTCCGCAGCAGGCTCTCGAATTCGGCCCGCTTGGCCGGATATATCTCGTTCTCCAGGCGGCTCTTGAGGCGTTCGGCCACGGCACCGACGAACAGTTCGTCGGCCGTGTATTCCTCCGGGAGCCCCACGTTCGCGAGGATCTGCCCGATGGTCGTGGGGAAGATGCCGATCGGGTTGAGGAAGTACTCGACCTCGCGGCTGACGCCGAGGTAGTCCGGCACGTTCACGATTCCGGCGTTCTCGGTCTCGGTGAGCAGACCGCTGATGGGCCGGTAGACGTTGGGGAGGGCCATGAAGGTCTCCTCCGCCAGCGAGGCGACGCGGGAGAGCTTCTTCGCGTCCAGGGTCCGGCCGCCCACGGTGATCCCGCGCTCGGCGAAGATGTGGCTGAGCACCTCCACGTTCGCCAGACCCGCCCGGTTGCCGAAGCCGCCCACACCGCCCTCGACCATGGTGAAGCCGTGGAAGACCGAGGTCAGCGAGTTGGCCAGGCCCAGACCGATGTCGTCGTGGGCGTGCAGGTAGAAGTTGGTGCCGGGGTTGTCGCGCACCAGGTTCGCCGCGAGCACGGCGGTGGCGTGCGGCAGCAGTGTGCCGATCGAGTCGTTGATCCGGATGAGTTCGATACCGAGCTGCTTGGCGCGGCCGATCTGTTCGTTGATGAACTCGTAGCGCTCGTCGTCGATCTCGGCCGAGAAGGCGTTGAGGATGCTGGCCCGGAAGGAGCCGACCCCGATCCCGACGAGTTTCTCGTGGGCGCGCTCCAGGAGCTTGTTCTCCTGCTGGTACTCGATCATGCCGAGGCTGACCTGGATCCGCGCCAGATAGTCGCGGGGTACGACCTTGAGCGCCTCGGAGAGCGGTTCCCAGGTCTTGAGCGTCAGGTTGAACACGAACTGCGTGTCCGCGGGTATGCGGTGCAGGAGGAGCTGCGAGTCGAGCACGCGCCGCAGGAAGGCCGGCTCGGTCAGCCCGGAGCCCATGTCGATGTCCCTGATTCCCGCGTTCGCCAGCCCCTCGATGAGCGCCAGCTTGCGGTCGTCGTCGGCTCCGAAAAGAGCCCTTTCTCCTCCTTCTCGAATAGTTTCGTCGGAGAGCCCTAACAGGTTGAAGTCGGAATACCTGGGCTCGTGATCCTCAGGAAACTTGAGTGCCATTTCTTGCTCTCTTCCAGTCCGAGTCGGACACCATCGGGATGGAGCAGCAGACGGCCCGCCGAAAAGGGTGCGATCACCTGTTCCCGCAATCATTCCGCACTCGTTTCCAGCCGTGCGAAAGATGCTACGTATGCCCCGCCGAACACATCAACCCCCCTTCTCGCCCGACTCGGAATGGAAACATCCGATTGAACGACAAGCGGTTACCTGGCAGTGGCATGTTTAAGCCAAAGGCACTTCCGTCGGCCATCTACCACCACGCACAGTGACGCCACCCGTGACACCTCACACAAGGGCTTCACCAGCCTTTAACAAACGACCATCCGTCGCTTCTCAAATAGTGGACACGCTGTCCGCAACCGTCAGAAAAGCCCGCCCCGAAGAATTCGACTCCGCCGCGTGGGCGCGACCGGCCGCGAGGAACCCGCAGCGGACCACCGAAAGGCACGAGCTTCGGCGGTCCGCCGTAGTACACACTCGCCTCCATGGACATCCTCATCCGGCGAGCAGAGCCCACCGAATACGAACCCCTCGGCACCCTGACCGCCCGCGCCTACCTCGACGACGGCCTCCTCGACTACGGCGAGGGTGACGAGTACCTGCCCGTGCTGAAGGACGTCGCGCGACGGGCCGCCGACGCCGAGGTGCTGGTCGCCGTCGAGGGCGACCGCCTCCTCGGCGGCGTCACCTTTGTTTCGGGGCCCGGCCCCGTCGCCGACATAGCGCGCCCCGGCGAGGCCGAGATCCGCGCGCTCGCCATCGACCGCGCCGCCCGCGGCCGGGGCGCCGGCGAAGCCCTCGTCCGCGCCTGCGTCGACCGCGCCCGGGCCACCGCAGGCTGCACAGCGCTCGTCCTGTCGACCCAACGCTCCATGCACGCGGCCCACCGCATCTACGAACGCCTCGGTTTCGTCCGCACCCCCGACCGCGACTGGAACCCCGTGCCACACCTGGACGATCTCACTCTGCTCACCTATCAACTGACGCTCTGAAACCGCCGCGACACAACATCTGGGGTTGCCACGACAGCCCGGCACAAGATGTATGCTCATGCTCGCTGTCGCCGCAGGGGAATCCGGTGCGAATCCGGAACTGTCCCGCAACGGTGTACTTACGTGCATATGCACGCATGGTCAGTCCGAGGACCTGCCGACGGCGCGCGTCCGGCCACCCGGCCAGGGCGCATGACGTCCGGGCCTCGTGGAGTGGGCCGGTGGACGCGACGCCCCGTGCGCTCGTGTACTGCCGCCTGCCCTCGGCGAGGCCCCGTGCCGAGCGAGGGAGAGCCCCACCGTGACCATCGCGCCAGCAGAGCCGGCATCAGCGACCCAGGCGAACGAGGCGACCGCAGCGACCACGACCGGACCCGGAACCGACGTTCCCGGAACGGCCGTTCAGGACGCCGACGGCCCCGGTACCGCGATCCTGCGGACCCTGACCGAGCTGACCGCCGACCTCCCCGACGCCGACCCCGGCCGGGTCGCCGCCGCCACGTTGCGCGGCCGGTCCGCGCACGCGGACGTGGCGGAACTGCGCGAGCTGGCGACGGAGGCGGCCGCAGGCCTCATCTCCGAGGACCCGGTCTACTCCCGGCTGGCCGCCCGGCTGCTGACGATCAGCATCGCCGCCGAGGCCGCCTCCCAGGGCGTCACCACGTTCACCGAGTCCGTCGCCGTGGGCCACCGCGAGGGCCTCATCGCGGACCGCACCGCCGAGTTCGCGACGCTGCACGCGGCCCGCCTGGACGCGCTGATCGACACGGAGGCCGACGACCGCTTCGGCTACTTCGGCCTGCGCACCCTCTACAGCCGTTACCTCCTCCGCCACCCGATCACCCGCAAGGTCATCGAGACCCCCCAGCACTTCATGCTCCGGGTCGGGGCCGGCCTCGCCGAGGACGACAGCACCCGCGCCTTGGACGAAGTAGCCGCGCTCTACCGCCTGATGAGCCGCCTGGACTACCTCCCGTCCTCCCCCACGCTCTTCAACTCCGGCACCCGGCACCCCCAGATGTCGTCCTGCTACCTCCTCGACTCCCCGCTGGACGAGCTGGACTCCATCTACGACCGCTACCACCAGGTCGCCCGCCTCTCGAAGCACGCCGGCGGCATCGGACTGTCGTACTCCCGCATCCGCAGCCGCGGTTCGCTGATCCGGGGGACGAACGGGCACTCCAACGGCATCGTCCCGTTCCTGAAGACGCTGGACGCCTCGGTCGCCGCGGTGAACCAGGGCGGCCGGCGCAAGGGCGCGGCCGCGGTGTACCTGGAGACCTGGCACTCCGACATCGAGGAGTTCCTGGAGCTGCGGGACAACACGGGTGAGGACGCCCGCCGTACGCACAACCTGAACCTGGCGCACTGGATCCCGGACGAGTTCATGCGCCGGGTGAACGAGAACGGCGACTGGTCGCTGTTCTCCCCCGCCGACGTGCCCGAGCTGGTCGACCTGTGGGGCGACGAGTTCGACGCCGCGTACCGCAAGGCCGAGGCGCGGGGTCTCGCCAAGAAGACCATCCCGGCCCGTGACCTCTACGGCCGGATGATGCGCACCCTCGCGCAGACCGGCAACGGCTGGATGACCTTCAAGGACGCGGCCAACCGCACCGCCAACCAGACGGCCGAGCCGGGCCACACGGTCCACTCCTCCAATCTCTGCACGGAGATCCTGGAGGTCACGGACGACGGCGAGACGGCGGTCTGCAACCTGGGTTCGGTGAACCTGGGCGCATTCGTGGACCAAGCGAACGGTGACATCGCCTGGGAGCGCCTGGACGAGACCGTCCGCACCGCCGTCACCTTCCTCGACCGCGTCGTGGACATCAACTTCTACCCGACCGAGCAGGCGGGCCGTTCCAACGCCCGCTGGCGCCCCGTCGGCCTGGGCGCGATGGGCCTCCAGGACGTCTTCTTCAAACTCCGCGTCCCCTTCGACTCCCCCCAGGCGCAGGCCCTTTCGACCCGGATCGCCGAGCGCATCATGCTCGCCGCGTACGAGGCCTCCGCCGACCTCGCCGAGCGCAACGGCCCGCTCCCGGCCTGGGAGAAGACCCGTACGGCCCGTGGTGTCCTGCACCCCGACCACTACGACGTGGAGCTGACCTGGCCGGAGCGCTGGGCGGCCCTGCGGGAACGTATCGCCCAAGTCGGCATGCGCAACAGCCTGTTGCTGGCGATCGCCCCCACCGCCACCATCGCCTCGATCGCCGGCGTGTACGAGTGCATCGAGCCGCAGGTCTCCAACCTGTTCAAGCGCGAGACGCTCTCCGGCGAGTTCCTCCAGGTCAACTCCTACCTGGTCGACGAGTTGAAGCGGCTCGGCGTGTGGGACGCCCGCACCCGCGAGGCACTGCGCGAGGCCAACGGCTCGGTACAGGGCTTCAGTTGGATCCCTGCCGACGTGCGCGCCCTCTACCGCACGGCGTGGGAGATCCCGCAGCGCGGCCTGATCGACATGGCCGCCGCCCGCACCCCGTTCCTGGACCAGTCCCAGTCCCTGAACCTGTTCCTGGAGACGCCGACGATCGGCAAGCTCTCCTCGATGTACGCGTACGCCTGGAAGCAGGGCCTGAAGACGACGTACTACCTGCGCTCCCGCCCGGCGACGAGGATCGCCCGCGCGGCACAGGCCCAACCCACCGTCCCTGTACAGCAGTTGACGCCCGACGAAGACGCGGTCGCCTGCTCCCTTGAGAACCCCGAGTCCTGCGAGGCCTGCCAGTAATGACGACCGAAGCCAAAAATCTCCTCGACCCGGGCTTCGAGCTGACCCTCCGCCCCATGCGCTACCCGGACTTCTACGAGCGCTACCGGGACGCGATCAAGAACACCTGGACCGTCGAGGAGGTCGACCTCCACTCGGACGTCGCCGACCTCGCGAAGCTGACGCCGGGTGAGCAGCACATGATCGGCCGGCTGGTCGCGTTCTTCGCGACGGGCGACTCGATCGTGGCGAACAACCTCGTGCTGACGCTGTACAAGCACATCAACTCCCCCGAGGCACGGCTGTACTTGAGCCGTCAGCTCTTCGAGGAGGCCGTGCACGTCCAGTTCTACTTGACGCTCCTGGACACCTACCTCCCCGACCCGGCGGACAGGGCGGCCGCCTTCGACGCGGTGGAGAACATCCCCTCCATCCGCGAGAAGGCCGAGTTCTGCTTCAAGTGGATCAACGAGGTCGAGAAGCTCGACAGCCTCCAGACCCAGGCCGACCGCCGCCGCTTCCTCCTCAACCTGATCTGCTTCGCCGCGTGCATCGAGGGGCTGTTCTTCTACGGCGCGTTCGCGTACGTCTACTGGTTCCGCAGCCGGGGCCTCCTGCACGGCCTCGCCACCGGCACCAACTGGGTGTTCCGCGACGAGACCATGCACATGAGCTTCGCCTTCGAAGTGGTCGACACCGTCCGCAAGGAGGAGCCGGAGCTCTTCGACGACCAACTCCAGCAGCAGGTCACGGACATGCTGAAGGAGGCCGTCGAGGCGGAGCTGCAGTTCGGGCGTGACCTGTGCGGTGAGGGTCTGCCGGGCATGAACACCGACTCGATGCGCCAGTACCTGGAGTGCGTCGCGGACCAGCGTCTCCAGCGGCTGGGCTTCGCCCCGGTCTACGGCTCCGAGAACCCCTTCTCCTTCATGGAGTTGCAGGGCGTGCAGGAGCTGACGAACTTCTTCGAACGCCGCCCGTCGGCGTACCAGGTCGCCGTAGAAGGCACGGTCGACCTGGACGAGGACTTCTAGGGCCCCGCCGGAGGACTCCCCTAGCGGACTCCCAGTCCCCTTTATCTGCCTCTTACTTCGCGGACGGCCCATGGAGCTTCCATGGGCCGTCCATGGAGTTCCTATGGAGCGGCAAAGTTCATGGGGTGCGTCTGTTCGCGGTCTCGTCGCCCCGGCTACGTTCCACCCGTCCTGTTCATGCCATTCACCAGTGGCCCCACAGGACGCTCAAAGTGTCATGCCCATGACGATGTCATCTGCCGCCGCTACGCGCGTCACAGGCCTGCCACCACGCCGAGGAACCCCACTCCCACGATGGAGGCAGTACCCCCATGCGTGAAAAGCCCAGACGGAGTCTGCGAAGACTGCTGACCGCCGCCGTACCCGCCCTCACCCTCAGCGTCTTCGGGCTCGTGGCGGCCTCCCCCGCCGGCGCGCAACCCGCCCCACAGGCCGCCGTCCAGTCCGCCCAGGTCTCCAAGGCCACCCAGAACTCCAAGGCCCTGACCGCCCCCGCGGCCCAGGCCGTCCACTCGACCGGCAAGGCCGGCCAGAAGGTGCCGACCCAGCGCCTCTGCGCGACCGCGGCCCCCGGTTCGGCGTCCTGCTTCGCCCAGCGGCGCACCGACATCAAGCAGCAACTGGCCTCCGCCGTGCACGCGGACGCCGCAGCCGCGGTCTCCGGCCTGAGCCCGGCCAACCTGCACAGCGCGTACGCGCTTCCCTCGACCGGCGGCTCCGGCCTGACGGTCGCGGTGGTCGACGCGTACAACGACCCCAACGCCGAGTCGGACCTGGCCACTTACCGCTCGA
Organism: Streptomyces sp. P5F9; assembly: GCF_057961495.1. Lineage (NCBI taxonomy): Bacteria > Bacillati > Actinomycetota > Actinomycetes > Kitasatosporales > Streptomycetaceae > Streptomyces > Streptomyces sp. P5F9. The sequence continues at coordinate 46,677 of NZ_JBXVPZ010000016.1, forward strand.
ACTTCGGCCTCTCCGCCTGCACCAAGGCCAACGGCTGCTTCAAGCAGGTCAGTCAGACCGGCTCGACCACCTCGCTGCCGACCAACGACACCGGCTGGGCGGGCGAGGAAGCGCTCGACATCGACATGGTCAGCGCGGTCTGCCCGAACTGCAACATCATTCTGGTGGAGGCCACTTCGGCCACCGACGCCAACCTCGGCACCGCCGAGAACGAGGCCGTCGCCCTGGGCGCGAAGTTCGTCTCCAACAGCTGGGGCGGCTCCGAGTCCTCCTCGCAGACCTCCGAGGACACCTCGTACTTCAAGCACCCGGGCGTAGCGATCACCGTCTCCTCCGGTGACAGCGCCTACGGCGCCGAGTACCCGGCAACGTCCCAGTACGTGACCGCAGTTGGCGGCACGGCCCTCTCCACGTCGTCCAACACCCGCGGCTGGACCGAGTCCGTGTGGAAGACCAGCAGCACCGAAGGCACCGGCTCCGGCTGCTCCGCCTACGACGCGAAGCCGAGCTGGCAGACCGACACGGGCTGCACCAAGCGCATGGAGGCCGACGTCTCCGCCGTCGCCGACCCCGCCACCGGCGTGGCCGTCTACGACACCTACGGCGGCTCCGGCTGGGCGGTCTACGGCGGCACCAGCGCCTCGTCCCCCATCATCGCGGGCGTCTACGCGCTGGCCGGCACCCCCGGTTCCAGCGACTACCCGGCGAAGTACCCCTACTCCCACACCAGCAACCTGTACGACGTCACGAGCGGCAACAACGGCTCCTGCTCGACGAGTTACTTCTGCACCGCGGGCACCGGCTACGACGGCCCGACCGGCTGGGGCACCCCCGACGGCACCGCCGCCTTCACCTCCGGCACCACCACGGGCAACACGGTGACCGTCACCAACCCGGGCAGCCAGTCCACGGCGACCGGTTCCACGGCCAGCCTCCAGATCTCCGCCTCGGACAGCGCGAGCGCGACCCTCACCTACAGCGCGAGCGGGCTGCCGACCGGCCTGTCGATCAGCAGCTCGACCGGGCTGATCTCCGGCACCGCGTCCACCGCCGGCACCTACGCCGTGACGGTGACCGCGACCGACTCCACCGGCGCCTCCGGCTCGGCCTCCTTCACCTGGACGGTCAGCACCTCCGGCGGCGGCAGCTGCACCTCGACCCAGCTCCTGGGCAACGCGGGCTTCGAGTCGGGCAACACCACCTGGACCGCGAGCAGCGGGGTCATCACCAACGACACCGGCGAGGCGGCACACGCCGGTTCGTACAAGGCCTGGCTCGACGGCTACGGCTCGACCCACACCGACACGCTGTCCCAGTCGGTGACCATCCCGTCCGGCTGCACGGGCACGACCTTCACCTTCTACCTGCACATCGACACCGCGGAGACCAGCACCAGCACGGCTTACGACAAGCTGACGGTCACCGCCGGATCGACGACCCTGGCCACCTACTCCAACCTCAACGCGGCCACCGGGTACGTACAGAAGAGCATCAGCCTCTCCGCGTACGCCGGCTCGACGGTCACGCTGAAGTTCAGCGGCGTCGAGGACTCCTCCCTCCAGACCAGCTTCGTCGTCGACGACACCGCCGTGACGACCAGCTGACCCCTTCATGAGCTGGACCCCGGCCGTCTCGCAGCGGCCGGGGTTCTGTCATGTCCACGGGTATTTCACTGCTCACGAGGGATCCGGATGCGTCCGTGACACGTCAAAGGGGCAAAGGAGGCCCCCCATGCGCCGATCGATTCTCGGTCCGTCCCTCGCCGTCGCCACCCTGGCGCTCGCCCTCGCGGGCTGCGGCGGCACGAAGTCCGACACCGGCAGCGGCACTGTGTCGCCGTCGCCCTCCCCCACACCGAGCAAGAGCCGGGCGGCCTGTACGGCGAAGGAGACACTCTCCGCCACCGACACGAACGGCACGTTCTGCCTGAAGACCGGCAACACCGTCCGCATCCTGCTGGACGGGACGGCCACCCGCCCCTGGACGCCGGTGAAGACCGTCGGTACCGGCCTGAAGGCCACCAACAGCGGGATCCTGATCCGGCCCGGCGACGCGAGCAACGCGTACGAGGCGGTCTCGGCCGGGACCGTGAAGCTCACGTCGTCCCGGCCGCTGTGTGCGACCGCCCCGCACAAGATCTCGTGCAAGGGCATTCAGGAATGGTCGGTCACCGTCGTGGTGTCGAAGTGATCATCCGGTGGGCGGTCCGGATCTGACGGTCGATGCGCCGGTCGTGCGCGATGCCGAGCAGCGACGGGAAGGTCACGGCCACGAGGATGCCGACGACGGTGAGGAGGGCGATGAGGTTGTCCATGGCTGCGTTCATGGACATGAGTCTCGTCCTTTTGACTCCTTACCGTGAGTGGCAGGACTGCCGTACACCCTCGATTTACTGCCAGTCGTGGCGCACACTGGCAGCATGCTGACGAACGTGGCCGTAGTCCTGCTCGACGGAGTGCACCCCTTCGAACTCGGCGTCGTCTGCGAGGTGTTCGGCCTCGACCGCAGCGACGAGGGCCTGCCGGTCTACGACTTCGCCGTCGCCTCGGCCGAGGGCCCGGCCCTGACCACCCACGCGGGCTTCTCCCTGGCCGTGGAACACGGCCTGGAACGCCTGGAGACCGCGGACCTCATCGCCGTACCGGCCGGTGCGACCTACGCGGCCCGGGAGTACCCGGAGGAACTGCTCGACGCCCTACGACGGGGCGTGGACCGGGGCGCCCGGGTGCTCAGCGTCTGTTCGGGCGTGTTCGTGCTGGCCGCCGCCGGGCTGCTGGACGGGCGGCGGTGCGCGGTGCACTGGCACCACGCGGAGCTGCTCGCCCGGCGGTATCCGAAGGTCGTCGTGGAGCCGGATGTGCTGTACGTCGACGCGGGCCCGGTGATCACGTCCGCCGGCACCGCGGCCGGTATCGACGCCTGTCTGCACATCGTGCGCAAGGAGCAGGGGCCTGAGGTCGCCAACGCGATCGCGCGGCGGATGGTCGTACCGCCGCACCGCGACGGCGGCCAGGCCCAGTACATCGAGCGGCCGCTGCCGCGCTCGCAGTGCGACACGGTGGGCGAGGTGCTGGTGTGGATGGCGGAACACCTCGACCAGGAGGTCACCGTCGAACAGCTCGCCGCCCGTGCCCACATGTCACCGCGCACCTTCGCCCGCCGCTTCCAGCAGGAGACCGGGACCACGCCGTACCGCTGGATCCTGCGTCAACGGGTGCTGCTGGCCCAGCAGTTGCTGGAGGCGACGGACGAGACGATGGACGCGATCGCCTGGCGCGCCGGCTTCGGCACCGCGCCCGCCCTGCGCCACCAGTTCGTCCGGGCGCTCGGCACCACGCCGAACGCCTACCGGCGCACGTTCAGGGGCCCGGAAGCCGCCTGAACGTACGCCGTCGCGTCTCACCGCGACACGGGCCTGAGCAGCAGCCGGTTCGGGCGGAGGGTGATGCCGACGCGGGTGGTGTCGTTCGAGCCGGACACCTGCTCGAAGCGGTACCTCGTCGCCACCGCCGCCGTGATCAGGCTCAGTTGGGCCATCGAGAAGTGGTCGCTGGGACACTTCCGGTTGCCGTTGCTGAACGGGCTCATGGCGAACTTCGGCACGTCCTTGGACCGTTCCGGAAGCCAGCGGTCGGGGTCGAACTCCGTGTTGTGCGCATACGAACGCGGATCGCGCTGGATCGCGTACGGGCTGTAGATGATGTCGGCCCCGGCCGGAATCCGATAGCCGCCCAGTTCGGAGTCGGCGACCGCCCGTCGCGTCAATATCCATACGGCGGGACGCAGCCGCATCGCCTCGACGACGACATTGTTCGTGTGCGTGAGCTTCCGGACGTCGTCGAATGCCACCGGACGGCCGCCCGTCACGGATTCGACCTCTTCGCGTATCTTGTCGGCGTGTTCCGGGTGTTCCGTGAGGACCTGGAGCAGCCACATGATCGTGGACGCGATTGTTTCGCTTCCCGGGGTGAGGATCGCGACGACCTGGTCGTGGATCTCCTGTTCCCCGATCGGGTCGCCATTGTCGTCCGTCGCCTCCAGCAATGCCGTCAGCAAATCGTCCGGCTTTTGACCAGATTCGCGCCGCTCGGCCACGATCTCGTCGACGAGGAGGTGCAAATCGGCCAATGCCCGGTTGAATTCGCGGTTGGCCGGGAGGGGCAGCCGGTAGAGCGGTCCCGCCGGTACCACCATCCGCCGGTACATGCCCCGGAAGACGGTGGCGAGCGCGACGCACAGCCGCTCGGCGCGCTCGTCCATGAAGTCGCCGCGCAGCAGACAGCGGGCGGCGATCCGCACGGCGACCCGGAAGGACTCGGAGGTGCAGTCGATCGTCCCGCCGGACTTCCACCGCTCGGTGAGCGCGTGCGCCTCCTCCTCCATGATCGGGCCGTAGGCGGGGATCGCGTCGAGCTTGAACGCGGGCTGGATGATGCGCCGTTGGCGCCGGTGCAGGGGTCCGTTGGCGGTGGCCACGCCCTCCTTGCCGAGCAGTCCCTCCAGGGACTCCCACAGCGGGCCCGCGATGATGAAGTCGGGGTTCAGCGCCAGGGCGCCGGTGAGGGCCGGCGCGGTGACGGCGTAGACCGTCTTCGGGCCGAGGCGGAGCCTCACCACGTCGCCGTGGTCGCGGAGTTGGGCCATGAAGGCCAGGGGGTCGCGGACCAGCTTCCAGCCGTGGCCGAGAAGCGGGACCCTGCCGCCCGCGACGGGCGGCTCAAGCAGCTCCGGCACCTCGGGTGCCGCGGGCTTCACAGACTCGACGGTCATTACTCACCTGCCGCTTCGTTGTTGACGTACGGGGGTGTGGACCGGTCGTCCCAGCTGTCGACCATGTAACGGCCGGACTCGTGGTGGAACCAGTAGACGGTGCTGAACCAGTTCCGCATATTGCCGAGGCAGGTCCGTACCGCGGCACTCAATTCCTTTCCGCGCACGGTGCCGTCGTCGAGCCGGTCGGCGAGACGTAAGGTGTCCCGTTCCGCGACGAGGAATTCATCTATGCATTCCTCGATACGGCGCCTCAGTTCGGCGACCGCGTCCTCAAGGGTCAGCCCCTCGTGTTTGATGAGGCTGATTCCGAGATTGTGGACCTCGTCGCCCGCGAGTTCCTTGGGCAGCGAGCAGAGGTCGTTGTACCAGGCGGCGAATTCCTGGCTGAGCAGTGCCGCCCGTCGATATCCCGGGTGTTTCCGTACGCTGTCCGGGAGTTCGAGTCCCGCGCTCGCCTCCAGCAGGTCCGTCCAGATCCAGTGGGCGAAGGTGAGCCGGCGCAGCGCGAGATAGTCCTCGACGGTGGGGACGGTCCCCTGGGTGCGGTTGCGGAATTCACGGTCGTAGGCCTCGATGACCGCGTGGAAGTGCCGGGCGAACCGCGCGTTCCAGGTGTCGGGCAGGAACGAGTAGATCCGCATCATGCTGTCGGCGAACCCGGCGACCAGCGGATCCGGGTGGAGCAGATGGTGCCGTGGTGAATCCAGCGCCGCGTGCAACCGGAACCTCAACCGCCGCCAGGCGTCGGGGCGTTGGTGCACGATGTCCCGGTCATGGCGGTCGTCCCAGACGAAGAACCACGCGCTGTAGTCCGCTATCGCCTGGAGCACCTCGTCCGGTGCGCCCATGTAGTACCCGGCCATCAGGTCCGTGTAGCAAAGACCGTCGGCATATTCCCTTACCTTGTCCGCCGGCATGAGGCGTTTTTCCAGCAGCCAGACACGTGTCTTCTCCTGGAGCCTCGGCCAATACGGATGCAGTTGCCGGGGAAACGCCGCCTCGATCACCGGGAGAGAGAGCGACGGTGGAACCGCGATCGCCGTCGTTACCGTTGCCGTTGTCGATGTGGTGCTGTGTGAGAAAGCAGGCACGAACAAACCCCTCTCAGCCGCCAGTTGCGCACGCCCCTCCCGCTGTGCCGGGCGTGCGCCGTTGCGTATCCCCGCACTTCCTATTCAGCACCACAACTGACCGTTCTGGGAACGGATTTGCTCCCTTCACTCCCCCCAAGTGCCGAGAATCCCCCCTTGCGTGACCGATTCTGGATCACTACGCGAGCACAAACGATCGAATGTGCGAGGGACAGACGAACGGCGCCTGGTCAGGGAGTTGTACCTGAACAGACGCCGTTCGTAAGGGAGACGGGTCGACCGCTGGGGCCGGCCGGATCAGTCGTTGGCGACCACGGGGTAACGGGGCTCGTTCTCGGCCATCTGCCGCAGCGCGTCCTTGCGGTCGCGCTTGGAGAGCCGGTCGATGTAGAGGTAGCCGTAGAGGTGATCGGTCTCGTGCTGCAAACACCGAGCGAAGTAGCCGGTGCCGCGGACCTTGACCGGGTTGCCCTTCTCGTCCTGTCCGGTCACCTCGGCGTAGTCGGGCCGCGCGAGCGGCGCATACGCGGTCGGCACGGACAGACACCCCTCGTTGCTCTCGTCCAGATGCCGCTTGTCGGCGGGCAGGTCGACCAGCTTCGGATTGCAGACGACACCGACATGCCGTTTGCCCTCGTCGTCCATGCAGTCGTAGACGAAGACCTTCAGGTCGACCCCGACCTGGTTCGCGGCGAGCCCGACGCCCTCGGCGGTGCGCTGCGAGGCGAACATGTCGGCCACCAGCGTCTCCAGCTCCGCGCCGAAGTCGGTGACGTCCCTGCACTCCTTGTGCAGCACCGGATTCCCGACGACCGTGATCGCCCGCGAGACCCCCCGCTCCCGCCAGGCCGCCTCACGCTCCTCGGTCCCCTCGGTGTCGATGACAAACCCCTCGTCATCCACGGGGAGCACGCCCACGTGCTGCTGATCGGTGTCCTGCTGCGCCATGACCGACGTAAGCCTTCCTGAAAACCAAGGGGGAGAAGTTGCTGATACAGGGTACGTGGAGTTCTTCGAGAGACGCGGGCCTGTGTCAATGGGCGGCGACAACGCCCTGTCTTTTAAGGGGCGCGGGACTGTGTCGATGTGCGGCTCCGCCGCGTAGGCGCGACCAGCGACAACGCCCTGTCTTTAAGGGGCGCGGGGAACTGCGCGACCAGCCACGACGGCGCGGCACCCGCCCACAGACCTCAGCAGACCTCTTCCAGATCCCGCCAGTCCCGTGAATCAGGGCTGTCGGCAACCCACCCGTCCAACAGCCCCCTGACGAGCGACGCCGGCGCAGCCAACCCACACTCGCGCTCAGGCACCCACAACTGCCCATCCGTCCGGTGACCGAGCGGCCCAGGATGCCCAGGCTCACTGTGATCATGCGGATCAAGATGCTCCCCGTCACCCTCGTCGGAGGGCATCCGGGACTCGGAACACATCCGGCACAGCAACCGCACGGAAGACGACCAGTCCTCCGCCGCGAACCCCGCATCCGCCGCCAACTGCTCCAACGCATCCCGATCGGCCTCGGCGGCAGCCTCCAGCAGGACAACCCACGTAGGCACAGGAGACGGCGCCCACAACTCGATCTCGTCGAACACGGGGTACGAGTGCCCGGCGGCAGTCGTCCGCTCCCCGTGCGGCACCCCGTCGTGCAGCACGACCTCACCCCACCGCCGCCCTGACGAGGGAAGCGGAATGGACAGCACCTCGACTCGGGCGGGATCCAGCCGCCGCCCCCAGACCACCTCGGCCTCACCCTCGGGAGAGAGCCGTACGGCCGCGCTGCCGAGATCCATCCCGGCCGGCTCACCCGCCCCGGTGACCCCGCCCGGCACCCGCAGCCCGTACGCCTGCCAGGCCCGCCGGGCCAGCGGCCAGTCCTGGAGCGCGGTGGCCGCGATGCCGACGTTCCACCAGTCAGGCGCGCCGGCCTCCCGGTCGAGCAGCGCGACGGCCCGCAGCCCGGCCGCCCGCGCCTGCTCCCAGTCGTGCCGGAACTTGTGCAGCAGGGCGAGGTTGAACCAGGACTCGGACAGCCAGGGCTCCAGATCGGCGGCCCGCGTCAGCAGCGCGCCCGCGTCCTCGTACCGACCGTCGCCGATCAGCGTGAACGCGCGGTCTGTGGCCTGCCGCCAGGAGGCGGAGGGCCGGTGCCGTCCCTTGCCGAAGATCCTCACGATTCCCGCCTGCCAGTTCCGTTCAGTGGGCTGGCTCTGCCCCCGGACACCCTCTTCTTCGCATCCAACCACGTACGGCTGGGAGGGCGCTCATTACCCATGGGTTACCCAGCCGAAGGCAAGGTCAGACAGTCCCGGGACAGTACCCGGGCCAGTGCTTCCACGACCTCGGGAGCGTAGTCCCCGGCGGTCCCGAGGCGCAGCTCCTCCAGCGCCCGCAGCGGCCCGCCGGGACCGCCTGCCCGGGTTTTCTCCTCGTACGCGTTCACGGCCCGGACGATCCGCGCGGACAGCGGCTGCTCCCGGCACGGGTCGGCCTGCCGCTCCACGACGGCCGCCACCTGAGGACTCACCCCGGTCTGCCGTACGACGGCCCCGCCGAGCAGGGCTATCCGCCGCTGCTCCTCCGCGGGGAGTACGGCGGTGGCGCCGGCCGGTACCGGGTCGACGAGGCTGAGCTGGCCGATGTCGTGCATCAGGGCGGCGTACTCCAGGACGGTGAGGTCGGGCTCGGACAGCCCCAGGTCCCGCCCGACCGCCTGACACAGCGCGGCGACTCTGCGGGCGTGCCCGGCAGGCGTGTAACCGGCTATCTCGGTGGACCGGGCGAGGGAGGCGATGGTCTGGCGGTAGGTGTCCCGTACGGCCGCGTACCGCCGGAAGGACAGCTGGGTCAGCAGCAGCGGCAGCGAGAACACGGGCAGCGCCCACAGCCCCACGACGGCGACCGCGAGCGCCATCACCGCGCCGGTCGCGCACACCGCGGACCCGATACCGAGCATCCCGCGCAGTTCGTCCCGCAGCAGCGGCCCGAACGGCCACCGGGTCCGCGAGTGCGCGAGCGCGGCGGCGAGCACGGCGTCGCAGAGCGCGGTGAGGGAGAGCAGCGCGACCAGGAGCAGGGCGTAGGCGGGGCCGCCCCAGTGCCTGAACGCCCCCTGGTTGTACAGGGGTTGGAAGCAGATGGCCGCGAAGCCGACGGTCAGGACGCGGCGCGCCATGTGGTCGGGGGTGCGGCTGTGGCCGCGCGCTATGTGCGGGACGCAGCCGACGAGTGTGGCGGCGACGACTACGGCGACGGTCTGGAAGACGCCGTGGTGGGTGGGCCGGCCGGCGTCGGCACCGAGGAGGGCGTAGGAGAGGGCGGCGGCCGCGCCGAGCGGGGCGGTTTCCCTGAGACCGGTCGTCCCGTTCCAGCGGCTCAACTCCCCTACGGCGACGAGGACTCCGAAGGCGAGGGCGACGGGGGGTTCTTCGAGGCCGGTCCAGAGGGTGAGGGTGAGGGAGGTGAGGGCTAGGAGGGCGGCGGAGGTGTGGATGAGGGTGTGGATCAACGGGAGGCGTGTTGAGGGCACTTCGTCAACCCTTCAACGCACTGGAAACGGGCGGGCT
>NZ_JBXVPZ010000017.1:0-54184 GCF_057961495.1 Streptomyces sp. P5F9
GTGTCGGGGTGTCGGGGGTGTCGGGGCGCGACTGAGCCTTCGCACCCACAGTGCCGCGAGAATAGAAAGGTCTGGACCACGGGTCAATAGGTCTGGACCACTTCCGTGCTCGTGTGCTAAACCCCCAACTCCTGCGCCGACACGGCCGCTTGGACCCGGCTGCGCGGCTCCGACTTGGTCGGCAACCGGCTGACGTGCGTCTCTTCGTTGTCGCTTCCCTCGTAAAGGTGCAGCCGGGGTCGCTGACGCCCTCTGTGTACACGCAGGCGAGTACACTGGCCGTATGGACGATTCCGCATCCGTATCCGTCCGCGAAGCGCGGGCCAACCTGGCGCGACTCCTTGACCACGCGGCAGAGGGGGAGGCGACCGTCATCACGCGCGGTGGCGCCGCGGTGGCGGCGATCGTGCCCATAGAGGAGTACAACGCGCTGGAGGAGGCGGCGGACGAGCTGCTCGCGCGGAAGGCTCTGCAGACTCTCGCCGAGGAGGGTGACGCACCGCGCGCCACCCTCGCGGACGTGCTCGCGGACATCTTCGGCACGTCGGGCCCGGGCGTGGCGTGAAGTACGCCTTCGAGTTCGCCGCCGCCGCTCGCCGCCAGCTCAAGGCCATCGACCACCAGACGACGGCTCTGCGCATCCTCCATGCGCTGAGCCGCCTCGGCGACGACCCGTACCGCGAGGACGCGGACGTGAAGAAGCTGTCGGGCCACGACGACCTGTACCGACTACGCGTCGGTGTCTACCGGATCGCTTACACGATCGACGACGGCAAGCTCGTCATCCTCGTCGTCGAGGCCGGGCATCGCCGGGAGATCTACCGGCGCCTCTGACTGTCGGTCAGCGCTCCCCGCCCGGCACCCACAACACGTCCCCCACCTCCTTGTTGGCCGTACGCGCCAGGATGAACAGCAGGTCGGACAAGCGGTTGAGGTAGGTCGCCGTCAAGGGGTTCATCACCTCGCCGTGCACCTCCAGCGCCGCCCACGTCGAGCGCTCAGCGCGTCGTACGACCGTGCACGCCTGGTGGAGGAGCGCCGCGCCCGGGGTGCCGCCCGGGAGGATGAAGGAGCGGAGCTTGTCCAGCTGCTCGTTGAAGTGGTCGCAGTCCGACTCCAGCTTGTCGATGTAGAACTGTTCGACACGGAGGGGTGGGAACTCCGGGGTCTCCACGACCGGCGTGCACAGGTCCGCGCCCACGTCGAAGAGGTCGTTCTGGACGCGGGTGAGGACCTTGACGATGTCCTCGGAGAGGGCGCCGAGGGCGATGGCCGTGCCGATCGCCGCGTTCGCCTCGTTGGTGTCGGCGTACGCCGAGATCCGGACGTCGGTCTTGGCGACCCGGCTCATGTCGCCGAGGGCGGTGGTGCCCTGGTCGCCGGTCCTGGTGTAGATGCGCGTCAGATTGACCATGCGGCCAGCGTAGTTAGGGTCCGGGGGTCCGGCGAACGGGGTCAACTAGGCCGTACGGGCGGTCGAATGACCCGTGGTGGTGTGATGTCCGTCAGATGAGACGTGACGCGCGTTACTAACCGGTCACACAGCGCCGCACCTTCGCTAGTGTCCGCCGAGAGGCATACGGATACACGCTGTAAGCGTTTCAAAGGGGAGTCGCACAGTGGCACGGAAGCTTGCCGTCATCGGCGCCGGACTCATGGGTTCCGGTATCGCCCAGGTCTCCGCGCAGGCGGGCTGGGACGTCGTCCTGCGCGATGTCACCGACGAAGCGCTGAAGCGTGGCACCGACGGCATCAAGGCCTCGTACGACAAGTTCGTGAGCAAGGGCAGGCTGGAGGCGCACGACGCCGACGCGGCCCTCGGACGCATCACCGCGACCACCGATCTCGACGCCGTCGGCGACGCGGACATCGTCGTCGAAGCCGTCTTCGAGAAGCTCGAAGTCAAGCACGAGATCTTCCGCGCGCTGGACAAGATCGTGCGCGAGGACGCCGTCCTCGCCTCCAACACCTCCGCCATCCCGATCACGAAGATCGCGGCCGTGACGGAGCGTCCGGAGCGCGTCGTAGGAACGCACTTCTTCTCACCGGTCCCGATGATGGGGCTGTGCGAGCTGGTGCGCGGATACAAGACGAGCGACGAAACCCTCGCCACGGCAAGGGAGTTCGCCGAATCCGTCGGCAAGACCTGCATCGTCGTCAACCGTGACGTGGCCGGGTTCGTGACGACCCGTCTCATCTCGGCGCTCGTGGTCGAGGCGGCGAAGCTGTACGAGTCGGGCGTCGCCACCGCCGAGGACATCGACCTCGCCTGCAAGCTGGGCTTCGGTCACGCGATGGGCCCGCTGGCCACCGCGGACCTCACCGGCGTCGACATCCTGCTGCACGCGACGAGCAACATCTACACCGAGTCACAGGACGAGAAGTTCGCCCCGCCGGAGCTGATGCGCCGAATGGTGGACGCCGGTGACATCGGACGCAAGAGCGGGCAGGGCTTCTACAAGCACTGAAACCGCACACGCCCCTGCCCCATCACACGCAGGGGTGAATTCGGTATCGGTTCGCTCACAGACGGCAACTTCCCGGCACTTCACGCAGTCAGAGGTTGCATCACCGACTTCGCCGATACCACCGAGAACGCCACCGCACTCACGGGGAGCGCATATGTACATCAGGGGCGACCACGTCGAGCTGGTCGTCGGGGGCCGCCTCGACGTCCGCAGCGCGGCGGACGCCCGTACGGTCCTGCACTCGGCCGTCGACGACGGAGTCGGCGATCTGGTGCTGGACCTGTCCGAGCTCGACTCCTGGGACGCCACCGGCCTCGGCGTCATCATGGGAGCCCACCGACGGGCCGGCCGCTGCGGCCGCCGCCTGGTGCTGCGCCGCGTACCGCCGCAGATGCAGCGCCTGCTCGTGGCCACCCGGCTGCACCGCATCCTGGCCATCGAGGACGGTGTCGGGGCGGAGTCACTTCCGCGAATGTGACACATGCCCCATGAAGTGTCACATTCGCGAAAGACACCGGTCAGGCACCCGCGAAACACCGCGCACAATCCTCATGAGACTGTGACGTCTCGGACGGCGCGGTACCCCGGGCTGTCGTAGATACTGTGCGAAGGTTTAGGGTTCGGTCGCCCGCTGCCTTACAACCCTTCGAGCGGGCCCGGACCAGAAGCGACAGCGCGGTGTGCACAAGGCCGGGAGGGGCCTTGGGTCCTGTCGACCCGCACACGACGCTTTTGGGGGGCTTGGACCTATGGACCCGATCGACCGGGGACCCGAGGAGTACGGCCATGACGACGACACGTCGTCGCGTCAGCGCCCGCCGCGGGAACCCCTCACACCCGACTTCGGCCAGCACACACCCGCACTCGCCCGTACCGTGCAGCTGGTCACCGGTGACTTCCTGCTCACCGTCAACCCCGTCGACGGCAGCGAGATCGAGGTCTGCCCGCCGGGACAGCGGCCCGGCCGGCCCGCGAAGTTCGGCGCCGCCGAGCGCGCCGAGGCGGCCCGCGCCGCCAGACCACCAGTCCCGCCCGGCCTGAACCGCCCCGAACTGCCGCTCCTTGAGCGCCAGGAGGAGCGCGAGCGTCTCGTACGGCTGCTCGCCCGCGGCCGTTCCGTACGCCTCACCGGCCCCTCGGGCTCGGGCCGCACCAGCCTGCTCGACCTGGTCGCCGAGGACTGCCTGGACCTCGCCCCCGACGGCGTGATCCGCCTCACCGGCTTCCATCGCACCGCCGACGACCTTCTCCACGACCTCTTCTACGCCGTCTACGACGCACCCCTGCACCGGCCCGGCCGGGAGGAACTCCTCGCGCTGACGCGGGAGATCGGGGCGGTCGTCGTCCTGGACGACATCGAGTTCGGCGGCGCCGCCCTCGACGAACTCCTCGACGCGACGCCCGAGTGCGCCTTCCTGATCGCCGCGACCCCGGAGGTCCCGGCGCCGTCCGCGGACTCCGCGATCGAGGAGGTCTTCCTCGGCGGCCTCGGCCGGCCCGGCGCCGTGGAGGTCCTGGAACATGCCGTGGGCCGCGTCCTCACCGAGGAGGAGGCGAACTGGGCGGGCGACCTCTATTTCGAGTCCGAGGGTTTGCCCCTGCGCTTCGTCCAGGCCGGCGCCCTGCTCCGCCAGCGCGACCAACTGCGCGTCGGCACCAGCGCCGTCGAGGAGTTCGGCGTCTTCCAGGACGCGCCCCCGGTCGACGCGCCCTTCGATGCCCCGCCCCTCGACCTGGACGAGGGCGACGCCGCGCCCCTGCCGTCCCTCGGCGAGGCCGCCGCGCCCGCGCCGCTGCTCGCCTCCCGGCTCAGCACCTCGGCCCGGGCCACCCTGCGCTTCGCCGTCGCGCTCGGCGGCGAGGTGCCGCACCAGGCGCATCTGCCCGCACTCGTCGGCGACACCCACGCGGACGCCGCCCTCGGCGAACTCGCGGGCTGCGGACTGGTCTCCCCGGTCGGCTCCCGCTACCGGCTCGCCACCGGCGTCCAGACCCAGCTGGAGGCCGCCGGATACGGCGACGACGTCGCGTCCGGTGCCCTCATCGCCGCCCTGCACTACTCCTGGTGGGCCGGGCACCCCTCGGTCACGCCCGCGCGCGTGTGCGCCGAGGCGGACGCCCTGCTCGCCGCGCTCGCCGCCCTGGTACCGGCGACGACACCGCCCGGCGACGGCGAGGAGAGCAGCACTGTCCACCTCGCCCGCACGGCAGCGCCCGCGTTCGCCGCCGGACTGCACTGGAGCGCCTGGGAGCGGGTGCTGCGCTCCGGCTTCGAGGCCGCGCAGCTCGCCGCCGATGTGAGTGAACAGGCCTATTTCCAGCACGAGTTGGGCGTCCTCGCGCTCTGCGAGGGCGACCTCGACCGGGCCCGTGCCGAACTGGAGTCGTCCATCGGCCTGCGCGGCGAGGCCGCCGACAAGCGCGGCGCCGTCGCGGGCCGCCGCGCCCTCGCCCTGGTCGCCGACCGCTCCGGCATCGCGCTCGGCCTCGGCGCCACGGCCGGCGAGGAAGTGCCGGACGCGCGATACGAGGAGTCGGCGTCACCGCCCAGCGGCATACCGGCGCCTTTCCCGCCGCTCCAGCCGCCCGGCGACACGTACACCCTCGTCGCGCACCAGTCCTCGCCCCCGAAGCCCCACAACCAGGCCCGGGGCGGCCTGCGCGGCTACGCCCGGCGCAACCTCGTCGCGGCCGGCGCGGGCGTCCTGCTCGCCGCCGTCCTCGGCACGGTCGTCACCCTCGGCGCCACGTCCAACAACGCCGACAACCCGTCCGACAAGGTCGGCGTCAACCCGTCCGCCAGCCAGGGCACCGACGACGACAGTCTCGGCGCCGACAAGGCGAAGAACGGCGACAAGAACGACACCGGTACGGCCACCAGCCGGCCCACCGACCCGGGCCCGGACGGGACGTACGGGACGTCGGACGACCCGACGCCGACGGATGGTGGCGGGACGCCTTCGGACAAGCCGAGCGGGACGGGCAGTTCGGGGGGCGGGCACACGAGCCCGTCGCCGACCAAGCCCACTTCGCCGACCAGCAAGCCGCCGTCCTCACCGTCCACTCCGTCGGGTGGCTCCTCGTCGTCCGGGACACCCAGCGGCGGTTCCTCCTCGTCCGCGACCCCGAGCGGCGGGTCGTCCTCGTCCGCCACTCCCACCGGCGGCACCACGAACCCGACTACCCAGACCTCGGCAAGCGGCGCAGCCTCAAGTGCCCCCGTCGAGACGGCCAGTTCGGCCGCGCCCGAGAGCGCCGGCGCGGACACGTCGAGTAGTGCGGGTGCCGTGATCTGACCCCCGTACGACAGTCCCGTAGGGCATGAAAGGGCCGGTTCCGATGATCGGAACCGGCCCTTTTCGTCGCGGTGAAGCCAGTGTCTGTCGAAGTCTGTCGAAGTCCGGTCAGAACAGGCGCAGCTTGTCGTCCTCGATGCCGCGCAGGGCGTTGTAGTCGAGGACCGTGCAGCCGATGCCGCGGTCGGTGGCGAGGACGCGGGCCTGGGGCTTGATCTCCTGGGCGGCGAAGATGCCGCGGACCGGGGCGAGGTGGGGATCGCGGTTCAACAGCTCCAGATAGCGCGTGAGTTGCTCCACGCCGTCCGTATTTCCAAAGGTACCGCCGAATGGTACAATACGGACATAAAGGAACATTCGGCGTATGAGTACCACCCAAGCCCCACCGGTCTCAATCAACATTGCACTCCAGCGCGTTGCCGACTACGCGCGGCTTTCTGAAGATGACGCCAAAGACCCCGATCTGAGGGGCGAAAACGTCGGCATCCAACTGGACGAGTGCGCAGTCTTTAGGACGACTCGACCTGACTGGACGTTCGTCGGCAGCTTCAAAGACAACGACATCTCAGCGTCGGCCTACGGCAACGAAGTCCGTGACGACTTCGAGCGGCTGATGAACCTCGTCCGTACCAACGGCGTCGACGTCATCCTGTGCGTGGAGGTAACCCGCCTCTTCCGTAAGCCGCTTGAGGCCGAGGTCCTGATCGACCTGGTGTGGTCGAAGAAGACCACCTTCCACACGGTCGTCACGACGCGCGGTGGTTACTACGACCTCCGCACCAGCGCCGGACGTAAGGCCGTCCGCGACGCGGTGAACGCTGCTGCTGGCGAGAGCGACAACATCTCAGACCGCGTGCGCATGAAGAAGGCTGCGCTTGCTCGTCGCGGGATGCCCAACGGTGGACGCCGACCCTACGGGTTCGAGCCGAACCACATCGACCACCGTGCATCCGAGATTGAGGTCATGCACGAGATGGCCAAGCGCATCATCAAGGGTGAGTCGGAACTGTCCATCATGGCCGACCTTGACGCGCGAGGCATCAAGACGGCCGAGGGTGGTCGGTGGACCAAAGCCACCATGGTCAACATGCTGCGCCGCGTGCGGTATGCGCCGTTCGACGAGTCAGGCAAGGGCATCCGCGAGCACAACGGCGTTCACTACAAGGCCGTCTGGAACGCCGTCTTTGATGCCGTCACCTGGGAGAAGCTGCAAGCAGCCCTGAACGGTGACGCTCAACTGCGCGAGCAGCGAGGCAACCCGCGTAAGTACCTTCTTCGTGGGTTCGTGTTCTGCGGAGCCTGCGGTTCCCTGCTCGGCGGCTCGATGAAGCGTGATCGACCAAGCCAACCAAACAAGCCACGGTACAAGTGCAAGCCCTACGACGCGTACGGCAAGCGCACGGGGTGCAGTGGGGTGTCACGGCTGGCCGAGCCGATGGAGGACTTCATCAGTGAAGCTGTCCTGTTCCGGTTGGACAGTCCCGAGTTCGCCGCCATCTTCGCCGAGAGCGACGAGGACTCCGTCAAGTTGAAGGCTGCGCTCGACGTCCAGCAGCTCAAGAAGCAGAAGCTCGACGAGCTGATCGACAGTTACTACGGCGAGAACCCGGACGACTTGAGTCGTGAGCAGTTCATGCGCGCCAAGGCATCCGGAGAGGCCACGCTCAAGAACGCAGAACGCGAGGTCGAGAAGTACAGCACCAAGCGCGCCGTGGTCGGCATCCCGATCGGCCAGACCATCCGTGAAGCGTGGGAGCGCAACACTGACATCGGCTGGCGTCGCAAGATCGTCGGCCTGCTGGTAGACAAGATCATCGTTCACCCTGGTGGTGGGAAGCCTCGTTACAAGAAGTGGCGCTTTGACGTCGAGCAGATCGAGATTCAATGGAAGGTGTAGCCGCGTAGGAGCACCCCTAGCAAAGAGCCTCCGCCCGTTCGGGCGGAGGCTCTTTGCTGTCTGCTACTTGAGCAACCGTGCAAGTTCGCGCAAGACGTTCTTGTTCTTCAGGCGTAGAGGAACACCACTCTTCTTGGTGGACTTCTTCATGTACGCCGCTAAGTCGAAACCTTCTTTCATCTGCATTTAATTATATATCAACCACTCCCAAACTCCACCAACCAAACTCGCCAAGTGCTCCACCAGATCATTTTGGCTAAATAGAAGTACGGCCGAGGAACAAGCCTCGACCGAGAACCGAAACAACCGAGTGGAGCAGAAATGGCAATTGTGAGCCAGAAGGTCAGTGACCTCAGCGGCAAGCAGGGCACCGACAAGCAATTCGCCGGTGTCGTCGTCCGGCAGCACCCGGACATCGACCAGCCGAAGGCATTGGACGTCCTCGTCACCGAACTGGGCGCGTTCAAGGACATCAGTGGTGACCTCGTGATCCTCGAAATCTCGACGCCCGACGGCAAGAAGCGCGACGCGTACGTGCCTCTGGAGGAGTTCAACAAGGCCGCAACCGACATGGCCCAGATTCTGGAGGACGCACGCGGCACCCGTGGGCGCGTTCCCGGAACCAAGGTCGGTAACGGCAACGGGAGTTAATCCCCCTCAGTCTCCGTATCTGCCAACGCTCCCGGTAGTACGGAAATCCCCCGTCCTGGTGGCCCGCATGGGTCATCGGGGCGGGGCTTATCAACTCGACCACGTGAGGTTCAAATCCGGGGTGAAACGACCGTCACCCCGGACCAGAGTCCCACGGTCGAGAGGCGAAGTGGTTCCGTGATAACTGGCATCTTGCTTCCCTGCGCCGAAGAGCAGCCCATCCAGCGGGTTGAGTTCGACGCGGAGAACGACAAGCTCATTCAGGAGATGGTCGGCGGCACGTTCGAGGCGTTCAACCTCGACGAACCGCCGGCTTCGATCCTGGCGAACGACGAGGCGATGCTTTGGTCGTTGCCGTTCAACCACCGCGCAACCGTCCTGTTGTGGCAGCACGCCAAGGGGCTCCGCGGCCAGGCGTACATCAGTGGGGATGCAATCCTCACGGGTGCGCCAGATACGCGCGGGTTCACCAAGTCGGTTCCCTCGCAGCTGATAGAGCTGCTGTTGGAAACCAAGAGCTACGCCGTTGAGTTCCTACACCACCCTGACGGCCCGTGGTCGCGAAAGGGTATGCCGTTCGACAACTGGTTTGACGCATACAACTACGCGATCATCCATGAGGAGACGTTTGCGACAGTGAGGAACGCGCGGGTTATCTGCGTGCAGTAGTCACCGTAGCCCGTGGGAAACCCCCTCTATCTAGAGGGGGTTTCTTCATGCGCTCGCGTTGTAAATTCTGCCCTCTGCAAAGAACCCGAAGTGTGTCATTAATAGATCAAGTGACGGCCTCCGCGCCGCATCTAAGCTCCGCCTCCCGTCGACTCTCCCCGATGGTTGATGGCGGAACCCCCGCCCCTGGCAAAACCATGTCAGGGCGGGGGACTTTCTTTTTCAAACCGATAATGCTTGTAATTACATTAACAATGCTTCATAATCCGGCGCGGTGAGAGCGGATACGAAAGCCATTTGTATTCCGTAATGTCACGCTGTCCGGCCCGATGTCGGGCGGCTTGTTGATATGAATCTCGCACATTTACACCCTGCACTACTGGGAGAGAACCAGATGCGCAATACGCGCTTCGCTCGCAAGGTCGCCATGGCGACGGCTTCTGCGGTCATGACCGCAGCCGCCCTCATGACGGCACCGACCATGGCATCCGCCGACACCGGTGACACTGTCACCACGTCGGAGGTTGCCGCCGCACTGAACACCACCGGCGACCTGGTCGCCGAACCGGTCAAGTCCCTCGTGGACACCGACTCGGCCGCTGTCGTCACCGAGAACGGCACGACCACCGATGTCCCCAAGGACCCGGAAAACGGCGTGTCGCTCGGTTCGGTCAACATCGGTCTTCCGAAGGCCGACGAGGCTGGGAATGCCAAGCGGCTGCTTGACGGCACTGTCGTGTACCCCGGTACCGATGGCTCCGCCCAGGCGGTCATCCCGACCGCGACCGGCATCCAGATGCTGACAACCATCGCCAACGCCGACGCCCCGACGCGCTACGACTACAAGGTCAGCGTGCCGGACGGCGGCAAGGTGGTCATCACCGAGGACGGTGGCGCTGCGGTACTCAGCAGCGACAACGTTCCGGCGCTGGTCGTCCCGACCCCTTGGGCCAAGGACGCCAACGGTAAGGCTGTTCCGACTCGGTTCGAGACGGACGGCGCCACGCTCACTCAGGTGGTCGACCATGCTTCCGGGAACTACGCGTACCCGGTCGTGGCCGACCCGAATTTCTGGGCGTACGTCGGCTGCATTTTCGGCACCGGAGTCCCGATCGGACTCGCAATCGGTCTGGCTTCTGTCGCACCGGCTGTAGGACCGCTCGTCGCCACGATGGCGCGGCTGGGAGCTGCGCCCGCAACGGCGACACGGTACGCCGTGATGATCGTCAATGTCTGCGGGGCCGCCTTCCGTAGGTAAAAGGGTGAAAAGGGTGGTGGTGCGCCGCACGGCGTACCACCACCCGCACTCACAACACCAATAACTAAAAGGAACAAAATGTCTCAAGAAATCATTCTCGACGCGCTCATAGTCGTCAACCTTATCGTGATGGTCATCACTCTTCGATACAAACTTAAAAGCGAGAACGTCCGCAACTTGATTGCTGGTATTTATGGCGTATCCGCAATCCTATATCTAGGGCTTGCGATCCTTGATGCGCTTAGCGGGAATATTTTCGGCACGGTGGTCATCACCTTGGCTTGCTTGTTCTTTTCTGCGGAGACTTACGCGGCAACCAAGTGGAAACTGGGTGAGTTATTCCCAGAGCCTAAAGAATGGTTCAGGTCTAAATAGTTCATGCTAGGCGATATTAGCGTCAGCGACATCATTTTCTTCTGCGCTGCCATTGCAGCAATGCTCCTCTCGGTTTTCCTCGCCCCAGTCATCGGCTGGTACTACCGCAAGCATCCTAGAAAGAAACCCGAGAAGGACAAGCGGAAGTAGGCATGGACCCTTGGGTGCAACCCATAGGTGAAGTTCTCTTTGTCGCTTTCCTATTTCTTTCGATCGCAATCGCGGCACTCTCCAGTTCGGCTGTGAACTGGTGGTATGGACGCAAGCGGCCAAAAAAGCCCGCAGACCTTCAGGCGAAAAAAGAGAGGGCGCGCAAGTGGCGCGCGGCGCTGGTAGGAGTCGGCATCGTCGTCAAGTACACGTTTCTTGTCGTCTTTGAGATCCGCGCGTTCCTCCACGATGACCTTCCCTTGGGAATCTTTGGCGCTATTGCCATAGCCGTCGCCTTGGCGATCGACCTGGTAGATGGGTATCTATGGAGGCGGAACCGCAAGCGATGAAGCTTGCCACCCTCTCCTGGTAAGTCTCGAATACCGCCATCTCGGCGGTATTTTTGTTCGCCATCAACCAACTTCAAGCTAAGACTCAGTCACTTGCATAAGTATAGTAACTGGCCTTCATCAAGAAAACAGCCAACCCCAAACCATCACGTTCAACTCGCGTCAGGCAAACTGAATGACCACCGGGCATAGTAATAGATAAGAGCAACCCCGACCGCACACGGTCGCAAAGCTCCATGACCAGCCGAAGCAACATAACCCCAGCACTCCCCGAGCGTTGGCCTTGCTTCGTGCGCTTCAGATTAGGAACGAGACAGGAGGACTAATGCCAAGACAGATTCACTGAAACCCACCAGCCGCACAGGCGCACCGGATCACACCGGCCTCGCCTGGTTCGAGATTCATTTCCCCCATGATCTGACCGCCCCCGAAGTGGTCAGAGCACTGCAACCCCTGGCCTACCGGCCGTTGGTCGGCTGGTTCAAGCGCACGCCGGCCGCCGTCCTTGAGACACGTGCTTCATCCGGCGGTGATGTCCGCTGGTTGGTCGGTCTCGACCAACAGATAGCCGCCGAGCTGCCCGGCCAGTTGCAAGCACAGCTCCCCGGGCTCGTGCTGGTTCCTCTGGATCAGCCGAACCGCCCGCCCGTCATGGTCGCGGCGAACGTCAGGCTGTCGAGTCTCGCCGACCCCGTACGTACCGACATGACGGCCAGCGTCACCGCTGGACTCCTCGAAATTATGAACGCCCTCGCACGGGGGCAATCCGTCGCCCTTCAGTGGATCGTCGGGCCAGCACAGAACCGGAAGCAGAGGGCGGAGCAGTTCAGCATCGCCCGTGCGCTCGGCCTGGTCGCCGTTGTCCACGAGACGGCTGACGCTCGGAAACTCTGGAAGGCCAAGGCGGCCGAGCCGCTGCTACTCATCCGGGGCCGAATCGGTGCCCGTGCCCGCAACGTGGAACAGGCCCGTCTTCTCGTCGGCGCGCTTGGCGAAGCGATCCAGCTTGCCAGCGGGCCACACGGAAGCTTTCACGTTTTGCGACCCACGACGCGCGGCGTCGACCAGCTCGACCATGCGACGGACGGCAACCGTTGGTCGGGCGTCCTCAACGTGGCGGAACTGGCCTCGGTGGTCGGCTGGCCGGTAGAAGCGACGGGATCACGGCACGCGAGGCACGGCCGCCAGTACCCGGCACCTTCCGCGTTGCTCATGCCGGGAGAAGTACGCCATCAACCGGGCGAACGCATCCTCGGCGCCGGCCTACACCCAAGTCAGCGGGACCAACTGGTGACGCTGCCGACGGAAAGTGCCCTTCACCATGTGCACGTCGTCGGCCCGACGGGAAGCGGGAAATCAACGCTGCTGGCCGCGCTGCTTCACGCCGACGTGGCGGCCGGGCGAAGTGTCTTCGTCCTTGAACCCCGGGGCGACCTGGTAGAAGCGATCCTGGCCGGCGTCCCCGCGGAGCGTCGTAAGGACGTGGTGGTCATCGAGCCGGGACAGGCCGGGATGGTCGTCGGTTTCAACCCGCTGGCCGGTCGTCCCGAGGACGCGGAGCAGCGTGCCGACCATCTGTTGCACCTGTTCCGTGAGCTGTACGGATCGAGCCTGGGGCCTCGAAGTGCCGACGTCCTCATGCACACGCTCGTCGCGCTGAGTCGAAGCAACCAAAGCACGCTCGCCGACCTTCCTGTCCTGCTGACCAACGCGACCTTCCGCCGCCGCGTGCTCGCCGAGGTCAACGACGCTCTTGTCCTTGCTCCCTTCTTCTCCTGGTACGACGGCCTGTCAGAGGCCGAACGCCAACAAGTGATCAGCCCGGTTCTCAACAAGACCCGGGCTTTTTTAAGCCGCACAGCCATCCGTAGGTTGCTGGGTCAAGCGTCCCCGCGGTTCGGGTTGGACGAGCTGTTTCAACGTCCGCGCATCGTGCTGGTGAACCTGAACGCTGGCGTCATCGGAAGCGAGACGTCCCAGATGATCGGGGCGCTGCTGGTGACGCAGCTCTGGCAAGCGATGCAGCGACGAGCGGTGGTTCCGTCGAACCAGCGACACCCTGTCATGGTCGTGATCGACGAGGTACAGCAGTACCTCCGGCTGCCGGTTGATCTCGGCGACATGTTCGCCCAGGCGCGCGGCCTTGGTGTCGGCCTGACGGTGGCGCATCAGCACATGGGCCAGCTCCCGCCGAAGATGCGGGCCGGGATCATCGCCAACGCGCGTAACCGTGTGGTGTTCCGTCCCAGCAGCGAGGACGCATCCACGCTCGCCAGCGTTCTCGGCGGCGGCCTGGTGGCGAATGATGTGTCACTCCTCGGGGCTCACGAGGCGTACGCCGAAGTCCTGGTCAATCGGCAGCCAAGCGAACCGTTTCTTATCCGTACGCGTCAGCCGGACGCACGGGCCCTCAGTGATCCGCTCGACCTACGACGCCAAAGCGCGGCGCGGTTCGGGGTCGACGGCTTGGCCCTCGATGAGGAACTACGCCAGCGCTGGAACGGCAACGACACCCAACCGACCGAACCCGTCGGAGAGACGCCACGGGAGCTAAGCGAATGACGCGTCGTATGACGCATCGTGCGTCGTGTCGACCGTCGTTTCGGCTGACGCGTCGTGTTGGTCGTTGGTGGCGCTTTCTCCCCGTTACAAGGCGAAAGTGCCTAGCGAATATCTCTCCATATGGAGTGTCCTCATGGTGAGACCTCGCCTAATTCCAATCGCGCGGGCGGAGGGGGTACGCCAGGAACTGACTCGCCACGAACTCGGCATCCTGACGGTTCTCCAGCGCGTCCGCTTGGCCAGCCTGCGCCAGCTCCAACGACTCGTTGCCGTGGAGGGATCTCCTCTCGCCCGCGCCCGCAAGGCACAGCGCCTCATGACCAAGCTGACGACACTTGGGGTAGTAACGCGGTTCTCTCGGAGGATTGGCGGCGTACGCGCTGGTTCTTCTGGCTATATCTATGGACTGAGCGAACTTGGCTATGCCGTTCTTGCTGCGGGCAACCCTGAAGCTGACGCCAAACGTCGCCAAGTGTGGGAGTCGAAACCATATTTCCAAGACCACATGCTCGCCGTCGCTGAACTGTACGTCCAACTGGTCGAAGGGCACCGGCTTGGCCGTGGCGAGTTACTGGCCTACGACGCTGAACCAGCGAACTGGCGCCACTTCACGGGGTCTGGCGGCGAGCTGGTACAGGTCAAGCCGGATGCGTACGTCCGGCTTGGCACTGCGGCTCTTGAGTACAGCAGCTTCGTAGAAGTCGACCTCTCTACCGAGACGCTGCCGACCATCTTGAAGAAGTCACAGCGGTACGTCGACTACTGGCGCTCTGGTATGGAGCAACAACGGCGCGGGGTCTTCCCGAGGGTTGTGTGGTTAGTGAAGGACGAGCACCGCGCGGAGCGCATCTCTTCCGTGCTCGGAAAGCTCGCCGTGGAAGCGCAGATGCTCTTTAGGGTCGGGCTGCTTGGAGATGGTCCGCGCCTTCTCGGCGGCGGACAGACAGAACAGACGGGAGTCGCCGCATGATGTCAAAACCACAGTGCAGAAGTCCGCCGGGAGGTTCACAAACGGAACCAGAAGCGTATAACTAATCGAGAAGGAGACACACATTTATGAATGAGGTGATTTTAAACGCAACCCATGGAGCCGAGGACGGCACCCAACTTCTGACAGTGACTGAAGCTCGCACGCGCCTGCGTATTAGCAAGTGGAAGCTGTACGACCTGATGAACAGGCGTCTGCTCAGTTACGTCCACATTGGAAGGCGTAGGTTCATACCTATAGATGCCCTCCGGCAGTACGTGCAGCAGCTTTGGCGGCAGGAGTTCGCCTGATGGCTCGCCGTAGAGCAAGCGGCGAGGGCACTGTCTACCAACGCAAGGACGGGCGTTGGGAGGCGTCCGTCCTCGTAATGATGACGAGCGGGCAAAGAAAACCGATTAGCCGCTACGGAAAGACGCGCAAAGAAGCCCTCGACAAGCTGCAAGCGCTCATAGCCCAAAGTTCCCGGGGCATCCCCTTAGCAGACATAAACTGGAAACTCAGTGAATACCTAGATTACTGGCTTAGAGAGGTTGTGAAGCCGAACCTAAGACTTTCGACATACGAGCGCTACGAGAGCGGCATACGCCTCTACTTGAAGCCTGGTCTTGGAGCGAACAGGCTTGCGCAGTTGACCGTGCCCACCCTCCAGACGTTTTTCAACGAACGGCTTGCGGAGGGCATGTCGGTCCGAAGCGTTCAAATCCTGCGGGAGATTTTACGTTCGGCACTCACCAGAGCGCAGGAAGAAGAACTGGTCAGTCGCAACGTTGCTAAGCTCGTCAAGCTCAAGAAGTGGGAACGCGACGACATTCAACCGTGGACCGTAGAAGAAGCAAAACGTTTCCTTGAGGCCGCCCAAACAGACCCGCTCTATCCGATGTTCGTACTTCTCCTGTTCTACGGACTGCGCCGAGGCGAAGTGCTCGGTCTCCGTCCAGAGGACATTGACTTTGAGAACTCAGTCATACGAGTACGGCAACAGGTCGGCCGTATAGCCGGTGCTTTGCGAATAGGGCCGGTCAAGACAAGAGCAGGACGGCGTGACCTCCCGATGCTTGGGCTGGTTCGCAGCCTCCTCGAAGGACGCACGTTCACCGGTAATCTCGTCTTCACCACTAAGAACGGCACCGCCATTGAACCGCGCAACTTCGTGCGTTCATTCCAGAACATCTGTGAGAAGCACGGGATACGACGCATCACAGTTCATCAGGTGCGACACACAACCGCGACACTCCTTAAAGACCTCGGCGTACCCGCACGAGATGCCCAACTGATTCTTGGTCACTCCGACATTGCCATAACGCAACAGATTTACCAGCACGACAGCATGGATGGACGTCGCGAGGCGCTTAGTCGCGTAGAGGCCGCACTTAGTACGCCCGTACAAAAAACCACCCAGACCTTTCAGCCTGGGTGGTTCATGGAAGGGGCTGACGGTTACGGTAGCCGTCAACTTAGCCGTCAAGTGTCGCTTTTCGTCGACGAGCTAACATCAATCATCTCTGGTACACCCGGCAAGATTCGAACTTGCGACACCTGGTTCCGAAGCTCCATCCGTTCAGGAGTAGCCGACCGTGTGACAGAGGTAAACGTGGTCTTGCAAGACCGCCGACGACGTTGGTTAGTCGGGGTTGTAGCCGTCAACGCAGCCGTCAATGACACTGAGGGCCACGAGGCGGATCTTGCAGCGTAATTCGAGGCGACCAGCCGCGCGCCGGCCGAGCGTCCTTGAACCGGTCAACCTGCCATGCACCCGAGTCACGCATGAGTCCGGCCTGTCATCGGCCGCTGCGGCCTCGTCGTAGAATCGCCCTACCCAACCCCATGCCGGCACCAGCTCCTGATCCCGCCAACCAAAGCGCCCCGCGGCCGATGCGAGGCGCGGGGCGTTCAAGCGTGCCAGAAGCGGCGGAAGGTGCCGGGCGGTTAGACGCGGTCGGCGTCGACACGATCCCCTACGCCCGATATAGATAGGAAGCACTGGCGATCCCTCGTGTGGATCGACTGCAACATAGAAAAACCTGCCCTCTCGAATGTCCCATGGATTTCGAGCACGGTCTTGTGCCAAACGCGGAGAAGCATGATGGTGTCGCCCTTCTTTAGGGTGACGCTGCGCTTCACTCCTCTGACGTCAAACTCGATCTCAACGGCGTCCGTAAGACGTACGCGTATATAGCGCATCTTCGCTGCCGGATCGAAGCCCGCCTCTACGTCGTACAGCGAATCGTCAATATTCAACAGTTCAAGAATGTACTTGTGGCTGTCTGAGAGTTCGCCAGCTTCCGGAGTAGCGCCAAAATCGAAATACTTGCGTGCCGCCTCCGTGTCCGGTTTGACTGAATACATGAGCAGATCATTTTGCCCCATGCTCGCACGTATGGGCGTAAGGGCTTCCTCGAAAGAGTGGAAGTTATGAGTAGTGCCACCGAGCAACAAGACGAGGTTGATGGTCTCCTCTGTCTCCATCTCGTCAACGATCAGATCATTGAATCGCTCGTAGCTGATGTCTCGGACATATCCCTCGAAGCTCACGGCGTCGCCGTACCACTCTTTGATGTTCCGTTCAGCAAGGGTCAACATGGACGGGCTGATGTCAACGGCAATGTAGCGATGGAGAAGCTTCCGCTCGACCAAGTGGCCGAGCAGGTCTTTAACCGGGAAGGCATTACCCGCGCCAAGGTCGATGATATTGACCCGCTTGTTCCCTTCGAGCAACCAGTCAAGCGTCTCCATGTTCTTCTGGATCAGCTCGACAGTCCCTTTCAGGATGTTCGAGGACTCCTCTTTGGCTAGACGCTTCAACCAGTTATCCCAGTTCGTCGCCCCATCTTGCAGATAGTTGTACTGCCGAGGGATTTCGCCATGCACCTTTAGGTTCGTGATGATGTCGAGCACTTGTTCGCTGCTATAGATGTCGTAGAACTCGGAAGTCGGCCGGATGACACTGATTTGGTCAGACTGATAACGCCGCGCCTTTGCGACGAGCCGATCAAGGATTACGGCGTTCTCTGGCGTATCGAGAATGTGTGAATGCTTGCTGCTAACGTTGAGCTTCAAGCCATTCTTGCCAGCCTTGGCCGATTCAATCCAGTTGTGAACGGTCTTAAGCGAAACACGGTACCTTTCGGTGACTTCGGTATGTTTGAAATAGTGCATAGGTATTAAATTGTTCTCGGCGTGACATTTTCTATTGAACTTTACATGCCAAACATGTAAAGTTTTAAGTAGCATAGCGCTTTTGCTAACCCACAGACAGGAGGGTATTGATCCCAATACCCATAGGGCGATTATACGCCTTCAAACAGATAAAGTGGAGTATTCAAGCTAAGCGCCGTTACCTACACATAATATACAGCAATTACGGCCTCTTTGAAACATTCCACCCTTAACGTCAAAGAAAGTTGGAAGATGGTACAAATAAAACCAATGCTCGTAGGCCGAAGAGAAACTGACGCATCCCGATACCTACTCTCAGACGCCCCGAAAGAATGCCGCTATATTGATGAGTTCGAGATAAAGTCAAGGGGGCTAGAACGCATGTCTCTTGGCGACTTCACGGCAGACGATCCGCCATCAGGCTTCTCGCTCAAGGCCACCCCGGACGACAACCCCGACGCGGTTGTCGCGCGGCTAACTCGCCTCAGCGAGAAGTACGACAAGTACGAGTTGGTTCTGCACGTCGCCAACTACGGGGACAGGACGGTAAGCGTGGAGGTCTTCAAGGCCGTTGCACCTGCGGGACGTTAGGTCGCCTCGACCAGCTGCACGCTGGCCGCAACCCCTTGATGCCCGCCACCAACCCGAACGCCCGCGATACAGCAGCGCGGGCGTAAGTGTGTCGGTGTCCAGGGTCACGGCATGACGACGTAGGACAGCATCGCACCAAGGACGAGTCCGGCCGCGATGGTGAAGTCCTGCATCACCCGGATGCGTACCTGCTTACTCTGGCGTCGTCGTGGCCGGGCGGCCTTCACCGTCCGCCGGTCGTCCAGCTCGGCCACGATGACCCCACCACCCCAGGTGTCAACGATGTGGTTGCCCAGGACCTTGTAGCGGGCTGTCACTCCAACTCCTTGAGCGGCGTTGGCTTGAAGAACTTGTCTCGCTCGATCCGCAGCCCATACGGCCCGCGTACCTGCTCCAACTCGTCCAGGCCGAAGCAGCCGTACTCTATAAAGTTGCCGTCCACCAATCCCCAGAACGTACGGGTAACGGGGTCGTACTCGGCGGCATACCATGTCCAGTTGCTCCACGGCGCAATGAATTTAACGACGGCTACCGGTTCGGCCCTCTCTACGGTGAAGCCTGGCAGCTTCCGTTTCAGCTCTTTGGTCAGGAGTTTCACATCACCCCCTTCGCGTGCTTTGGCACGAGCTGTTCAAGCGACCCGATCGTGCGATGAAACAGCCACGAGTTATCAATCTCTTCGTCGTCACGTCGGTACAGGATGACCGACACATCGGCGTCAGCGGCCGTCGGTGACGGTGAATTGTAATCTACGGCCTCGATGTCATACCGGCCAAGTTTGCCGAGCAGTCGCACGACGTGGCGGTTATCTTCGCGTGGGGACGTACCTATCTGACACTTGCCGCCCAAAGCCTCAATCTTGTTCGCTATGTTCTGAATCCTCATTCCTTAGTTATCCTGCGCCACAGAAAACCGACCCTAGAAGCGGTCAGGCTTCCGGCGCTATTTACGTTTGCTTGATTCTAGGTTTGTTGCGTCGTTTCTGGTATCGGGTAAAAAATAACCTCCTTGCCGGATGCGACAGGAGGTGTTATAAATAACAGCAGTTTCGGCTACTTTGATTAGTCGAAACTGTAGGAGTCCTGTCGCAATCAGGGCTCTTACTTTATGTCTTTATTATAACGAATCCACCCCTGTTATTCAATGCTTTTCACCCCTGTTAGCGCCGTACTAAACACAACGCTTTCACAGGTTCAAAAGCTGGGGGATAAGCTCGCCCGTCACGTACACCCGCACCATCTCCTGACGCTCCTCGGGAAGCCTGCGGATAGTCCGCTCAATCTCGCTCTTACGCGCCTGCTGCCGCACCACGAACACCACGTAAGGAAACCAGTCCTCGGCGCTCGTCTCGACTGCCCGCCAATATGCCGCGAGCTTTTCCGTGATCCGCGCCGGTCGTTCCGTCCCCAGGTCGATTTCCAGAAAGTACCGGCTTTCGCGTGACTGCTGCGGAAAGTCCACCGACACTGACAGATCCGCCCGCACTGCCGGAGGAACGGAAAGTTCCACCGCGTAATCCTTGAGAACCAGAACCCCGATCCTTTCCGCTCGCCGTAGTTCAAGGTAGGTGTCAGCGACCATCAAGGCGTGGTTATTCACCGTGGGCGACTGGCGGCCTTCGACGTCCAGGAGGGCGCGGCCATACCGGCCGAGCTGGAATACGAACGCCCCCGCGCCGCCTTTGATCCCGCTGGTTCTGCGGCCAACCCGGGAAAGGTAGCCGTTTCGTGTCAGCCGTCCAAGAACCTTGTCCGGCACCGAGTGTGAGCGGTCGACAAAAAGAAGTTCCGAAATATGGGTCGAGGCAAGCTGCGTGAACGTGTCCACCAACCGAATTACCTCGTAGTCGCGCCCAAGTAGTTCCACAGGTTCCATTCCTGGGGTAGTCACGTCATGACGGCGGCATTCTGGCTGGTCACTGCCGCTACAGGGGTGGGGGTACACCTACGGTTCGCCCACCCCTGGCCTACGGGGTTCGCCTACGTCGTGAGGATTTACATCCTTTCGCAGTCCATCCGCATGAGAAGGACTCGCTCAACCAACCGCCCGATCTCGTATTTCATCGCCATGACTTCGCGGGCGTAGTCCCCGAACGAATCGTCGCCGCCTTCGTTCCCATCAAGCAACGACCGAGTCCGAGCAGATGCCGCTACGAGATCACGCAGCTCTTTTTGAAGGAAACCGGCATATGCCTCGACGTAGCACGCATTGTCGTGGAGTTCTTGCAGATCGCGGCTTAGTGCTTCGCTTGCTCCTCGCCCCATGGTTCAGCTCCCGTTCCCCGGTCCACCGAACCGGGGTCGTCTCGTAGAAGGCCCCGGGGCCGGCTGCGCTCCGCGGCGATGCTTAATCGCCGCTTCCACCTCTGCGACGGGCCGCCCGTAAGTCGCTCGGGAATGTCGCCGTACTTCGGCAGTGGAACCGGTCGGATCAACGGGCGGTAGCGTGACACCCGTTACCGGCGAACTGACTCCGTCCGCAGTGGCAATCCGCATCAGAACCTCGAACCTTGCCAGGTTCGAAAAGTCCTCATCACTAACGCTGCGGCCAAACTGTCGGGCGAAGTCTCTGGATTCGTTTGCGGACGTTTGGAACACGACGGTCGATCTGGCGTTATTTTGTGTCGCTTCCTGAAGTTCTCGGGGGAGCTGTCCCAAGAACTGATGTGCCACCGTCACAGCCAATCCGAAGCTACGAGCCTGGGCGAACCAGTCGACGGCAGAAATCGGCAATCCGGCGAAATCCTGATACTCGTCCAGCACGAGCATGGTTGGTCGGGCCGGATTAGCCGCCCCGGCCTGCACGGCACTCCACACCGCATTCAGGAGCAGCGAGCCGAGCAATCCGGCTGTGTCTCGCCCCTCGGTTGAGCGCCCCAAGTTAACGAGCAAGATTTTATTGCCCCGGATGATCTCGCCCAGGTTCACCGTGCTGCGGCTCTGCCCGATGATGTTCCGGATGCTCGGCCGATTATTCAACTGCCAAATTCGATCTAGGATCGGCTGGAAGTGCGTTGCCCTCGTGCGAGCGTCGCTGAATCCCTGCCACCACGAGGCCAGCTCCTCGACGTGTGAAACGCCACGGATCAAACGGGCGGCGAAATCTTCCTGATCCGGCCTCGGCACGGCAAGCGCGCCAATATCCGCGAACGTCATGGGAGCCGCCCCGCCGGTGCTCAACATGGCCGTGAGGATCAGGTGATAGAACCCCTGTCGAACTCGTACGCCCCGAGAGTCCTGTGGGTACAAATGATCGAAAAGGCGCTGGATGTCGGCGGCCACCACGTAGGGCGACCCGGCCATCAGGTTCCAACCGACCGGATGGGCGGTGTCGCTGACGTCGATCAGGGCGACATCCGAAATCCGATGCTCGGGCACACGTTCGAGAACGGCGTTAAACAGGTCGCCCTTGCTCTCGATCAAGATCACGCCCCGTCCGGCGTCCATATCCTGTTTAATCATATTTGCCAGGAGGGCAGTCTTACCGCTTCCCGTGGGTCCAACGACCTGCAAATGCTGAGCCGACTCGACCACCCCAAGGGCGAGCAGTCGTTCATTCCCCGGGAAGTTGCTCCGCGCGATAACTCGGCCGGTACGAGGAATCGCCCCCGTCGCGGCCAACTGCCGCGTACGGGAACGAGGAAGCCCGGCAACATGCGGTTGCCCGATCGGCCAGCAGATCAGGCCGACCAACTCGGAGCCGGCCAGTTGCATTGGAAACAGCGTCGGTACGGCTCGGGACTGCACCCGTGAAATGACGCGACCACTGGTCACAAGCCGCTGCTTGAGTCGGTTGTCGGCGCTCCCGACCGCGCGGAGGCTGGCACGAACACGGGCAAGGAGGTGTTCGCCGTGCTGCCTGGTCGCAGCCTTCACGGCCACGCGAAGCACGGCGAGAAAGTTGGGCTCGCTGAGCTTCGCCCGCACGTCGGTGATCCGGTCCCGGTCGGGCTTCGGAGCGAAGCGGGAACCAGGCAAGACCAACTCGCCCGCCGCCTTGGGTGGACGCTGCCGCAGTGCCGGTGACACGACCCATTGAAGAAGCAGCGCTTCACCCCGGCCGAGGCCCTGCATTCCAGCGAGCAGGCTTGCGCTGGTGGCCTCGGGGTTCACGGTGCCGAGGCTCCGCCGTGGGTTCGTCTGTCCCAGCTCGACCGCGGCCGTCCATTGGTGCGCGCGGTCATCCGCGCCCGCCGGCGTGGCTGTAGATCCGGGGATCAAGGCGCGCAGCTGGCCCGTCAGGAAGTCGGCCGTTTCATCCGGGACGACCAGACGGTACTGGATGCCGAGTTCTCCGGCCTCGACCTCGAACACCATGGACGAGACATCCAAGAGCCGCCGCGGGCCGGTGGTGAGCGTGCCGCTTACAGCGTGCAGCCACGTTGCCACTTGGTCGGCGGCGAGGTCCGACGGGAAGTTCAGGCGGTAGGTGCGGGCGTTCACGGTCACCACCTCGTCATGCGGTGGTAGATAAATCCCAGTACGAGCAGCACCGCCAGGCCGCTGACGAGATAAGGAAGGATCGGCTCAACGGCCAGCCACAGCACGCGAATCGTCAGTGCGGCCAGCAGCAGGAGCAGCAACAAATTCCGGGCCTTCGCCACGGGGCAACCTCTCGGGATGGTGTCGCCGACCTACGAGTCGTGGCCGGCGGATGCTTGATGGAGCGGATCTACGACGCGGCCCCCTGCCGCATGGAGCCGTCCAGCCGGGGTGGCCATGGCCGAGAGAAGGTCTCGGCTGTCTTCCCCGGAGGACGACGTACGGAAGGGGGCCGGTCGATGAGGATCAGAAACGCCGTTCGTCCTCGATGCGCCGCGTAATGCGGTCGATTACTTCGGCGTCGCGGTAGGCGAGGCGCATGTGCGTCTCGATCTGGCGGTCACGCCGACGCTGGCGGATGCCAGGGCCGAAGCGCCGGTTGAACCAGACGTACAAGAGGATCGGCACCGCCGCGAAGATGACGAGATACACGAAGCCGAGCGCGGCCTGAGCGGCACTGCTCATCTTGATTACCTCCTTTCTTGGGATTCGTGGGCGACTGCCCGGAGTTGGCGCATGGTGTCTTGCTTGCGGCGACGCATTACGGCGTACTGCTCCAACGCAGTCAGCGGCCGGTTCTTCTTGGCGTCGCGGTACGCGTTGAACGCTTCGATGACGCGCGCCACGCACCAAGGAAGAAAGACGAGGGCAACGCCTGCCAGCGCGCCGAGCAACACGTCGGACACCTACATGCCCCGCATCCGGCCGAAGTCCCGGATGTCACGGGCCGTGGTGTAGGCAAACTCCCGGACGATGTCACCGAGCAGGGCAGCAGCGGCCGGATTCTGGGCAACCAACCGCTCGCCCAACTCGATGACGTCGGCAACGTCGTGCATCCCGTCTTCGGTCATGCGCTTGCGCAGCAGGAACTTGACCTCTTCGAGCTGCCCCGCGCCCTGGAGGCGGACGAGTTCCACGCCCGTCCGCCGCTGCGCGGCGCGTTGCCCGCGAGACGGACGGGCCGCCAGGCCGCGCCGTTCGTCGGGTTCTCCGAAGCCGCCAAGCATCAGTTCGCTACCCATGGGTGCCGTCCTTCTTGTGGTCGTGCGGATCGGGGATGACCCTGCGAACTAACCGTCGGCCGGTGAGGGCCTGGGAGTACATGCCACCGATGTCCCAGGGCCTTCAGACATGTCTGTGACACATGGACGAGGTGGGATACTGCGCATCTGGGATGGTTTGGGCGGGAGGCTTTCGAGGGTGAACATCGAGGCAACGTTGATCGCCAGCTTCGTGAAGTTGCGTAAGGGTGTTGGCCTGACGATCGGGAAGCTAGGCAAGGAGGAACATGTCCGCTTGCTCCAGCAGCTCGACGCGGAGGGGCAGCCAGCGGAGGGCTACAAGCGCTTGACGGCGCTCGTTCTGGGTTTCCGCGATACCAACATGACTCGGGCAATTCGTAACGCTCTTGTCATCGGGGATGATGTCGAGCCTCGGAAGAATCTGGAGGCTCGCCGCCGCTGGGCTGACACCTTGCCAAAGACGGGCGATGAGGTGAGCTTCGCGATTAGCCGTAGCCATCACTGCCGCTTTGAGGAAGATGGCTTCCAAGAGCTCGCGCGCCTGATCATTCGCCAGCACGCGCAGAGGAAGTTTCTCAATGCGGCCATGGCTTCATCGGAAAGCGCACCTCTTCAAACCGGGCAGTCATCGCAGCCTGAGCCGGACGCGAGTGAGCCTGACTGGGACGCGCTTACTGAAAGGGTGAATGCCATCATGAGGCGACTAAGCAGGCGAGCGCAATACACTATGGCTACGTTCGCCTTCGTCGGGATTGTCTGCTACATGATTAACGTGGCGTACGCTCCGCTGCCTATTGCGGATTACTTCTATCTCTCTGTGCTAACGCTCGTCGCCGAGGCGTTTTTTATCGCTGGCATTATTGACGTGGGGCGTTTGCCTGAAAAGTCAAGCGTGCTCTTCGCTTTGCTGCTCAAGACTGTTGACGTATTCCCCTCGTGGCATCGCGAAAGTATTGACGAATAGGTCAATACGTGTTTAAATAATAATGATTCGCAATTAAGTAATTGCATCGCGCCTCTCATCTTCGGATGTGGCACCCCGCTTGATTGATTTCAACCGGTGGCGTGCCCCATCCGAATCGCACGAGAGGTAAGACAACATGGCGGACGAGTACGGCCCCAGCGACGGTCTGTACGACATGTTCAGGGGTTACGGCTTCGAGGCGGGTGAGACCGTCTTCATGTTCAATCCCGGCTTCACCTTGGAAGAGCTCAAGAACGCCCAGTTCGGCAACACCTACGCCGAGCCCGTTCCGATCCGCGTCAAGGTATCCGACGACATTGAGTTCAACGTGGTCGTCCAGACCACCACATCGGTGTTCGTCGGTGTCGAGAACGACCACGGAGACACCCCGATCGGCTGCTACAAGCACCCGGATTGGTACGTGGAGGGCTGGCTTCTGAAATCAGGGTTCGACCCCTACGAGGAGGTCAGGCGCGTGCGCCTGTACCTCCGAGTGGTGGGAGACAACCCCAACTCCAACGAAGCCTTCATTCAGGTGATCCCAAGAACCCCGACCCCAACGGGCCGATCCGGTACACCGAAGAAGCCTGATACTCCCTCGTCGCCCCCGCCCCGCACCCCAGCGAAGAACGCCCCGCGTCCGCTGCCGGTCGCGGGGCGTTCTTCGTTCCTGGGGTCTGCGCCCTGGAGCGCGACGACCAACAGCTCGTGGCCGGCGCCTGGTTGATCGGGTTGTTCAAGACTGCCGCGGAGCGACCTCGCGCCCGAGCTGCCATCGGTACCGCTCCACCCGGACGAACTCTGTCCCCTCTTCCAGCACGGCCCGCACCTCCTTGATGGCGACCTCGGGCTCATCCGGGAAGTGCGCTGAGATCAGCTCGTACACCTCGGCGGCGAGTAGCGGTTCGTTCTGCCGCGCCAACGTGATCGCTACCCGCTGACGGATCGTCGGCTGCAACGGTGCAGCAAGGATGACCTCGCGCAGCTTCTCGACACCCTGCCGTTCTTGCGCCGTTGCCGCTTCCAGCTTGGTGCCGACCACTTCGAGTGCCTTGACGGCGAACGAAGTAGCCGCCTTCCTTCTCTCGGGCTTCTTGAGGAGTAGTGCGCCACCACTGAGGACGACAGCACCAATCGCCCACGGGGAGATGCCGGTCTGACGCCCCAGGAGCTTGACCAGCCCCACTGCACCCCTGGCCGGAAGAACGGCAGCGTTCACCGTGACGGCCTGGTCCCTCACACCTTCGGCGATGTCGAGGACGGACTTCGCCGCTCGTTGCCAATCCTTGGGGGCGAACCCAGGCTTCTTGAGGTGCTTGTCATCCGAGAACACGACGCACGGCGCAATGAGCTTGGCCAACCAGCCTGTTGGCACGTCGTCGGTGTCGGTGATCGCCAAGACCTGATCGTCCGGGCCGTCGACATCCGACATCGTGACGAACCGCAGCGCCGGTAGGTACTCAGCTTCAAAGTGGGCGCGGAGGGTGGCGAGCGACACCAGGCCACGCTTGGCCATCCTCGGGAGGTGTTCGTACGTCTCGTCAAGGACGTGGTCAGCAGCGTAGAGAGTGGCGGTGCCACCATCGCTCATCCGCAGCAGCCGTGACCGGAAGCCCTTACGGCAGTCGTTCTCGATACTGCTCAACAGCGCGTTGGTGTCCACGATGCCGACCAGATGCGGCGCGCTTGAACTGTAGGGATCAAGCGGCGTGCGTCTGGCGATCGGTGCGCGCTGGTCTTCCGTCATGGATCAACGGTAGTCGTCGGGTATGACAGCCTCCATCACTTTTCTGCTGACGCGCCCCGGGGACGCGTCAATCAATCTGAGGGGTGCACTCGTCTGGAATCGACCGACCTACCTTCCGTGCCGGCCTGCGCTAGGTCGGTTCGATCAAGACGTCTGAGACCCACCTCAAGAACGTACGTACGGAACCGCTTTGGCGTCGAGGAGCACGGCGACACGGTCGATGTGCTTTCGATGGACGGCGAACACCAACAACTGCTGCGCACGAGAACCGGCGACATAGAGCACGCGCCGAGACTCGATGTCCTGACCACTCTCCCAGGCATCCAGTACTTCTTCCGTCACCTTGCTTCTTGGCGTATCCGGAAGAACCAGCACGACGCCGGGAAACTCCATGCCTTTCACGCCGTGCACAGTTGAGTATGGAATAAGGGGATCGTCACCCAGGCTTGCAACGTTGGCCCAATCACCTTCTTTCGGTGCTTTAAAAAGGTTCCCTAGGTCTCCGGCCACCGGGGGAGTTGCATCACCCCAATCGGCAGCCTTGAGGAATTCTCGTACCTCAACCGCAAATTCCTTCGCGGTCTTCCCTTTAGCGTCGAGAGCAACAGCCATACGCACAGCAAAGTTGCGGAGCCACCGTGTTTCAATGCCGAGCTTCTCACAAATAGCCTCAAGGCTCTTGTGCCCAAAATCATTGCCGCTGGCGAGTGCTGCTAGGACGGCGCGCTCTACCTGTCCAATGACTTTCAAACGTGTCTGCGCATTGAACTCTGTCGACCTGAGCTTGAACCCTGCATCAGCGATAGAAAGGACTCTATTGTTTCCCGACCCCCCGACGGCAACTACACCAGCCGCCTGCATACCATGGGCTCCGGCATGAGCGAGGAGTATAAGGTCACTCGCCGCTAGCTCGTGCTCGTCGGCAATCCGCAACGCCGCTGGAACGATGTCATTAAGTACTGAGAACTCGACAAGTTGCACCGGAATTTGCAGTGCCGACGTCTCCCCACTGGACGTCTCGACTAGGGCACCTGACCGGAGTCCACTGTTAAAGGCGGAGATCGCTGGAGAGCTACGGAAATTGTCGCCAAGCTCCAACTGCATCGGTAGATTCTTCACGAAGTCCTGTACAGCGCTTGGTGTCGCGTCGCGGAACTCATAAATTGACTGGTCAATATCACCGACCATCACGACCCGGATGCCGCAATCAAGAAGATACTGCAATACGAGCAGCTCCTCGCGACCGCAGTCCTGCGCTTCATCGACGATCACTTCTGAAAAGCGTGATTGCAGCAGTGGGCCGATGATCCGCCTAGCCTCAGTGTCTTGCACCCAGAATTCGGCTAGCAACCGGGCTGCGTCACAACTGACGGTGCCCGCTTCAAGCAGCTTGCCAAAGATGTGCGAGGCCCTACTCTCAGCTTTGTTCCGATTTGCCAAGAGTGCTGTCTTCGCCTCGGCATTACCGAAGCGCGGATCAACTCGATCCATCACAAGGGTAGCTCGACCGTTTCGATCAAAGTCGAACCAACTAAATTCGAGCTCGCCAGACCGAGGAATCTCGCTCATACGAAAGCTCGTGCTTGAAATTTCCTTCCAGCTTTGCACGTACTTCGGCGGTACCTTGTACTCCCTCACGAAAAGCGGCGTGACAATAAAGCGATGGATGAATGTGTCGAACGTCCCGACAAAATTTGGCGCCTTCAGGGCGTCAACTTGGTCCCCGCACCGACGGCGTACCTCATCGACTGCTGCGTTGGTAAAGGAGATCAGGGCAACACCCTGGCGATTCTCTTCAGCGGTTCGCTTCAAGAACCGTGCCACCATAGCGCGAGTCTTTCCAGCTCCTGGGCAGGCGGCAGCGAACAGGCTTTCTTCAGCGTCAACGAGAGCCTGCTGGTCTTCGGTCAAGCTAATGGTGCTCAACTCGCCACACCGCCCGTTCCTTCTTCCAGCACGCCACGGATGGCTTCGTCCAGATAGTCAGGCGCTTTAAAACCCTCTTTGTCTTCAATAGAGAGTGCGACATCATGGGCGAACTGACCCTTGCTCATGAAGTTCTTGTTCTTACGCAACTTTAGGTAGAATCCCCAGGTCGGGCTCTTCTCGTTCGCCATGATTTCATGCCAGTGCTTTTGAGACTTGGGGTGCTGGCTCAGATATGCCTTCTTGAGGACCGGCTCGTTTCCTTCTGGGGTAAGCAGATCAGCCTCAAGCGTGTGCGGGGCCTCTGCCACGACAAGGTAGTCTTTTGCCCCGATCGCTTCAGCATGTTCCATCAAGCGATCCTTGCGGTTGTTCACCGCAGATTCATCGTCATCATCTTGTTCGGTTTCATCTCCGCCGCCCTCATCGTCTGGGGCGTCGTCGGGGTCGGCTTCCCCTTCTTCTTGAGCCACCACCTCGCCCTGGGGCTCTTCGTCCTCTTTCTTTTCTTTGGGAACGTCTGGGTCTCTGTCAGTAACTACCGTCAGTTGATCCAGCAAGCGGCAGCCATTCACCTCGGAGAGTAGAAGTGTGATGTACGGCGCGAAGTCGACGCTACCTACATTGATAATCGTGACCCCGTGGAAGGCTCGCCGCTGCTTCACTTGGGTGGGGTCGTTATCGTCGCCAAACACAGAGTGGCGTGCAATTACAGGAAGGAGCACAGCCTCCGCAATACCCTCTACGAGAATCACCCGGCGAGCAAAAAGGAGTCCGGCTCGCGTTGCATCCAGGTACTGGTTAATCTTTCGCCGATCAGGATCGCTAAGCTTGATCTTAGCTAGGGGAAGCACGTGCGTTTTGCGGCGACCTACCTCCTTAGTACCCTCGTCATTTTGGATCGTCTCCTTCTCGTTCTTAGTCCGGAGCGCTACGACGTTCTCGATGCCAACACTGCTCGCGAGGCTCGGTGAGTGCGTCGTTGCGATAACTTGAATTCGTCCGGCAGGCCCTTGTGTATCGTCACTTGGCGAAGCCTCGGACTGCTCGCGCAGATAATCAAGAAGAACAGCCTGCAACTGCGGGTGCAGATGGGCTTCCGGCTCCTCAACCAAAAACAGTGTGAGTTCGGCATCTTGAGCCTTGCGCAGTTCCAGGATGACCGTAGCAATGAAGAGTAGGTTGGCGTATCCCAATCCAGACTCTGTGAGATCGGCGGGCTCGATGTCATGTTCCGCCATCTTCACCCTGAGACTTCGCGCCAGCCGGTTCATTTCATAGTCGGCAAACGTAACCTCGACGCTTTGCCCACGTACGGAGTTCGTCAGTTCACCAAGGTGCGCCTGAATCTCGCCCGTGGTAGTAGTTAGGACATCGTGCTTCTTCAGTTCTTTGAACGAATCGTTGGCACTGTCCAGGAAGTCTTTTCGTTCTTCTTCGGTAGTGAGGTGTCGAATGATTCTGAGGAGACGATTGCCGTCTGATGAATCAAGTTCCCTCTTCGCATCTCGCAGCGGTGCAAGATAGACGTGCGCGATCTGTTCGCGCTTTTCGGGTTCAGCGTCTGTTCCACCGACGGGGCCAGCCGTGAAAGTCGATCGCACGTTGTGCCGACGCTTTGAGTCGATCGCATACTTTGCCGAGTAGACGGCCTGGTTGGTATCGACATTCAACGCCGCAATGTAGTGCGCGCGCTGAGTTTTTGTCAGGCCATCGTAAAACGTGTGAAGTTCGGCTTCTTGGCCTTCCTGGCCGTGAGATAGGTCGGACTCATCAAAGTATCTTGTAGCTCGACGGTTTAGGGGTGCAGTTGCAAGCCGTAGCGCTTCGATCACATTGGACTTACCAGAGTTGTTCTCGCCAACGAGAAGTGTGATGCCTGGTTGAAACTCGACTTCCGTGTCATAACAGGATCGAAAGTTCTTGAGGCGGAGACTCCGCAGGTACATCCCAGGATCTTCGTTCTTGTTGCTCATAAATAGTTCCTCGCATATTCCATGTCTACTATTCTAAACAAAAGCCTCCTTCTGTACCATGCGTAACATAAGGAAGCCTTGGCACCTTGCCACACAACTCCCTGGCTGCGCAGGTGAACTGACGGGTAATACGACAGCACCCCCGCTCGGTCGAACGGGGGTGCGAACCTGGCGAATCTGAGGACTAGTCGAGTGCAGTAGGTGTGGCGGATCAACCGCTCGTGGCCGGCTGGGGGTTGGTCGAGTCCTTCAACCTTCCGGGGATACATCGTGAGAACGCGAATCGTCCAACATCCGCTCGATCAGCCCCAGATGTGCCGTCTTCTCCATCTCACCACGCGGCGGCATGGTCGACCCCGGTACGCGCACCGTCAGGGGTGGATGGTGCAGTGGCGGAGGTTCCGCAGGCTTGCCCAGTTCCAGTTCAGCCCAGACGACTTTGCCACCTGACTGCGGCCGGTACACGTCCCACTGCTTCGTCATCGCCCCGATGAGCATCAGGCCACGACCGCCCTCGGTGTTGCTGTCCGGGTTCTTCGCCACGGGGGCGTCCATGCTTCTGTCCCACACCTCGACGAACAGGCTGCCGTTCGTGGTGCGGAGCTGCACCCCGATGACGTGCTCTGCCCTTATCTCCCAGGACTTCGGCTCTGGGTCCGTGATGCCGGTCATCTTCACGGCGTTGGTGACGAGCTCGCTCACCACAAGTTCGGCAACCTCGATGTGGTCGCCGAGCTTCCAACGTTCGAGGATGTCCCGCACGAACATCCGCGAGCATGGTACGGCTGAGGACACGGCAGCAAGGCGGATGCTGGTGGTGAAGAGCTGGTTCGGTTGACGGGGTACGTTCACGGGGCGGTGCTCCTCGACCTGGACGGACACGACAGCTCCTCGGCTGTGTCGGGATGGACGAACCAGACGCAGCCCCCTATGACGTCCTCGATGACGCTCTGCATCACGGAGGACAGGAACGGCAGCGTGTGCAGGTGCTCGGAATTCGGCACGACCACATTTCGCACCTCGTGCCGGTTGCAGTGGTCAACTAACGCATCCCAGGCGGCCAGGTGGAGCCAGCGGCGTTCGACAAAGACCCCGGCCAGCGTGAACCCCGCCGCAACGGCGAAGTGGGCCAGTTCATCGTGTAGGTGGCTGACGGCTTGGTCGTCCAGGTCAGGAAGTGCTCGGACGTAGCCGTAGATGGGAGGCTTCATCGCTCTGCGCTCCGCAGGAACGGGGTGCAGGGCTGGCGACGGACGCGGAAGCCAACGTCGCCAGCCCTGCTGCTTTCACGGGGTACTGAGACACCAACTGGTGTGATCAGCGGGGAGAACCATCACGCGTGGTCACACACGAGGGGCGGCAAAGAAGGTCGTCAGCCGATCTCGAATGACCTTGGCTACCTGCTCCGGTGGTCGCTGGTTGCAGTCAACGCGCAGGACATCGAAACCGGCCTGGATCAAGCGCTCGGTCGCTTGCCGGTAGAAGTGAACTTCTGCGTGGCTGCTGCCCGGCGAGAGCTGGAAGCGGTTATGCGGCCCGCGCTCCGTCAGCCGCTCGGAGATGACTTCGGGGTCGGCTTCGAGGATCACAGCGAGGTCGGGCCGATCAGCGTCGGCGTTGAGTTGCCAAAGGAACGACGGATCTACGCCGTCGAAGCGCTGCATCACCAGTCCTGACGGGATGTACCGATCACTGATGACCGTCCGGCCGTCTTCGAGGTGCGGTCGTACTTCCGTCTCGACGTGGTGGTATCGGTCGGCGGCGTACAAGCACGCGAGGGCGTGACCGGTGACCGTCTCCGTCAACTGGCGGCAGAGATCCCCTATCGCTCCCTTCGAGGGCTCGGCCGTGACGTGGACGTGTTCGCCTTCGGCAACGAGCATCTGCGCCAGGTGGTGAACGATCGTGGACTTCCCGGCACCGCTGGGGCCGTCGACCGTGACGAACATGCCTCGCTCATGGCTAGAAAAGGGTCGCAGCTTCATCCCTGCCACCCCCTGACGGTTGGTCACGTAGTTCATCCAGCGACCGCGGAACGCTATTGGTGGTGGCGAGCATCTGGAACAGCCGCGCCGTGACCACCGCGTCGTACGTGGCGCGGTGGGGCCTCAGCTCCAGCGGCAGCCCCTCGGCGAGCTTGAACGCCTCAACCAACGATCCAAGCCGGTGGCTCATCTGGTCGGGCACGAAGCGGCGCGACAGTTTGAGCGTGTCGAAGACTTCCGGGCACTCCCACCCCATGAGCTTCCGCTGAAGAACATCAACGTCAACGTGCGCGTTGTGGGCGACCAGCGCCGGGTGCGACAAGGCCAGCAGCACATCAACCTTGATGTCCTCGAACTTCGGCGCTCTAGCAACGGCTTCGTTGGTGATGCCGTGAATCCTTCGGGCCATGGGCGTGATCGGCTGATCCGGGCGAACCAACCAGCTCACCGGTTCCCCGATGACACCCCCGACGATCGGCACGGCGGCCAACTCCACCAGATCCGGCGGCTGCTGGCCGTTGCCCTCCACGTCCACTACGACGTAGTTCAGGTTCGTCCAGTCAGTCATCTTGCTTGGGTTCCTTCCATCCGATTTCCGCCCGACCATGGCGACGGTCGCGGTGCGGGTGGCGCACGTCGTGTACCTGGAAGCCAAGCGCATGTTGCAGGTAGTAGCGCGGCTGTTCCTCGGCGAGTCCGGCGACGACGGCCGCTCGCTCCGTGATGTCCACGACCACCAGACCACTCGCCTCTGACAGAGTGCTGCCGACTTCCCGTATCCGCTCGGCACTGGGTACGTGGTGTGCGCTCTTGCAGAGGTCGAGCTGCGCGAGCGGGCAGATATCGCACAGTTCACGGATGCCGTAGTGGCCGTTGTAGTCGGCCTCCCCATGGGCGAACGACACGGCGCACGAGGTCTTGCGGAACAACGACTCGCAGCCGGCGAACGTTGAGAGGACGCGCTTTTCCAGGGTCTCCGGCACGATCTTGCGGCGGGCGGTTTCGTCGTACGGCTCCGGGAGGTTGTTCGCCTTGTAGTAGTCGGCGATCTGGCCCCGGTAGAACAGGCCGGTGAAGACTGTGGCGTCGGCGTGATGACTCAGCTCGTACGCCCGGTCAAGGTGTGCGGGGGAGTCGTTGAGACCTGGCACCAGCGGTCGCCAGTACAGAACCGTTCGATAGCTGCGGTCGAGCGGTTCACTCATGAGCTTGAGCGACTCGGCGGCCACGCTGGACGGGTACGGTTCGATGTCTTTGTTGTCGATCCCCGAGTACGTGAACAGCAACGTCACCTTGACGTGCCGGAGGTGGTTGAGCCGCTGGACGTCGTCGGCCTTCATTGCGTGCCTGGTGATGACCAACACGTGATTGCGCAGCTCACGCTTGTCGAGGTCTTCCAGCACCGCGAAGGTGTGCGGTCGGACGTTCGGCAGAAACGGGTCGGTGGCTCGGTTGAACACCTGAACCGGCGTCACGTGCGGCTGGAAGTACCGGTGATTGACCAGTTCTTCGACGGCCTCGGCGTCGCTCATGAGGGCGCGCGGCTGTCGCTGATCCCACAGTCCGTAGGTGTGACGGATGCAGTAGGCGCAGTCCAGCGGGCACCCCTGGATGTGGTTGAGGCTGAGGCCGCTCTTGCGGTACTCGACGACTTCCCGGGCACGCTCCGGCAGTCGGTTGATCTGTTCCCGGCTCAATAGCGGAACAGTGATGGTCACCTGGCTCTCCCCAAGTCCCAGAAGGATGGACGCGATTCGCCGTCCTGCGGGGAGCGTAGGGGTCGCAGCAGCGCCCGTATAGAAAGTTTCTTGGTATTTCTCGAAACTCCACTAACGGGTGAAGGGTGCAGAAATCAGGAGCCATCTTCGGGGGAGTCCGACACAAGATCGTCAATGGCGCGGGTGATGATCGCCCGCGCTGCCCTGCCATAGCTGGCGACGGCGGCAAGCTGCTCGAAGACCTGGCCGTACAGCTCGACCTCCCCGGGCTGGGCAAGGTTCAGCTCTGCCGAGTAGGTCTCAACCATGACGCGGTCGTTGTCGAGTATCCAGAAGCCATGCCACGGAGCCACCACGTAGTGCGTCTCGAACCCGATGATGCCGAGCTTTACGTTCGGCAGCGCAGACAGAGAAACCAGTCGATCCAACTGCCCAAGCGTGATCTCTGGTGAAGCGAGGCGGAAGCGTAGCGCTGCTTCGGTGAGAACGAAGTGGAACCGCTTGTCCGCCCGGTACAAAATCTCTTGGCGCTGCGCCCGTGCTCGGACGGCTTCGTTGATGTCGTTGGGCGCCTGGAACATGGCGATCCCTTGAGCGAAGCGGGCCCGCGCGTACTCGGGCGTTTGCAGCAGTCCAGGGATAACCGTCGCTTCAAAGGCGCGAAACAACTTGGTTCGCGCGTCCAGGTCGGCAATCTCGTTTTGGTGAGCGCTCAACCCTGTTTTGAACTGCCGCTGCCATTCGGCGTGCTGGACTTCAAGAGTGTGGAGGGATGCAAGCAGGGCTTCGGCTTCATCCGTGGTGCTCGTGACCCGCGTCCACCCGTGGATGTCGTCGTCGGTCGGTGTCTGCCGACCGTTCTCCAGCTTCGACACCTTCGAGGGTGG
The DNA here is from genome assembly GCF_057961495.1 of Streptomyces sp. P5F9. Taxonomy (NCBI): domain Bacteria; kingdom Bacillati; phylum Actinomycetota; class Actinomycetes; order Kitasatosporales; family Streptomycetaceae; genus Streptomyces; species Streptomyces sp. P5F9. Next base: position 35,178 of record NZ_JBXVPZ010000017.1, read on the forward strand.
CCATGCCAGCGACTCCGCGAGCTGCTTGCCGGTCAGGCCGGCTTGTTGCCGCAGTTCACGGAGTCGCTTGCCTAGCGCGCTACGCGCCTCTTGGACGTTAGTCGCGCTGCTGCTGTTGTTCGGTGGCAAAGTCATCCCGTCGTCTGGCGTGGTGCCAGGCGGCGTCACGCCAGTAGTTGTGCTCTACGATCACGGCCGGATCTTCGATCAGCTCGCCGCCTTGGAAGCGGTCCGCATCATCGAAGTGCATACGCACCAGCTTACTGCTGTCGAACAACCAGTAATCGTGGCTGGGCAGTTCCTCGGCTTTGGCTTCATCGCGGGTGAGATACCGAATATCCTCGCCCGCGCCGTTGGTGAATTGGGCGCACCAGATGCCAAAGCGGCTGTAGTCGGTCAGGGGCAGGCTGACGACTCGAACTCGTGAGAAGCGCAGGCCGTTATCCGTTGCTTCGCGAATCATGGTGAGCCAGTCCTGCATCCATGGCAGATCGTCGGGCTCGCTGCGAAGGAACTTGCCCAACGATTCATTCTCGTACGACGAGTCGTAGCGGTCCCGCACTTCCAAACGAAACGCTGTGTGCTTGAAGGTGCGGAACAGCTCGCCGAACTCGTCGCCGATGATGCGGCTCAGCGCCCTTCCTCCTCCTGGTACCGGCGGGCGTAGAACTTCAGGACATCCTCGGGGATCTCGATGATCGCTTCACCCTCGGGGACGGGGCCGACATCGGCGAGCACCTGGGGGTCGGTCACGACCCATCCTTGGGCGATGTAGGTCTTACGGTCGGTGCGGTCGGTCGCGAACAGCGTCGGTGACTGGCCAACCTGCGATTCCGGGTCCTTGCCGAGAAACTGAGCGCGCATGGCTCTCCTTGCTCGAATGGACGAGAAACTTTCTCGGTGCCATCGTGCCCACCATCCCGAGGAGCGGTCAAGAGGGTGTCGGCACCCTGCCAAGATCGCTGAGTGGTACCCGGGATGCGACCAGAAGCGCTCTGTATAGGGGGAGTGGAGGCGACGAAGAAGAGTTGCGACGTACGCCCCCAGTCTCGCGTGAGATCCGGGGGCGCTGGACGTGCATGATCGGCCTGCTAGAACAGCCGGTCTTCCTTGTTGTCGATGCCGCGAAGCTCGTCGTAATCAAGGACGACACACCTCATGCCGCGATCTTCGGCAAGCGTCCGGGCCTGCGGCGCGATGCTCTGAGCTGCGAGGATGCCCCCGACGGGTGCAATCGTCGTGTCGCGGTTCAGGAACTCCAGGTACCGCGTGAGCTGTTCCACGGCGTCGATCGTGGCGCGTCGCTTGATCTCCACAGCCCAGTGCCTAGGCTTGGGGGAAGCGGTACCTTCCTTCGACTCCGACCCGTCGATCTCGCCGCGCCGCTTGATCTCGATCGCGACGGTCCCGCCCTCGGCGTCCCGGCACAGGATGTCGACCGGTCCGATGGCCGTCATGTACTCGCGGCGGATCAGCGTGTAGCCCTCGCCGAGGGTGTCGATGCGGTCGGCGAGCAGCTCCTGGAGGTGCGCTTCCACGCCGTCCTTGATCAGGCCGGGGTCCACGCCGAGTTCGTGCGAGGAGTCGTGGAGGATCTCCTCCATCGTGATGATGAGCTTCTCGCCCGCCTTGTTGATGACGGTCCAGACACCTGCGGGATCTTCAGGGTCCCCGGAACCCTCCTTCAGCGTGCAGGGCGGAGACATCCAGTTGAGGGGCTTGTAGGCCCGGTCGTCCGCGTGGATCGAGACGCTGCCGTCCGCCTTCACCAGGATGAGACGGGGGGCGGAGGGGAGGTGGGCGGTGAGCCGGCCCGCGTAGTCCACGGAACACCGGGCAATGACGAGACGCATGGTCGGCAACGCTACTCGACGGGCGTGGGTGCACGCGATTCGCCCACCCGTCTCCCACCACCACCCTCGAACGAGGTTCTGCGGGCCGCCCCTGTTGTCCTGGAAGACCCGTGACGCCCGTTGTTCATTCTTGGCCGATTGTGGGCCCATTGGGAGTTCCCTATGTACGCATTCTCCTGGTGCCGCCACCCTCCGTTGCCTACCGTATAAGCGGGAGGTCGCGAGACATGTACGCAGCGTGTTCGTCATCGCGAACTCCCTTACCTGTCCGGCAACCCCCGCGCGTTGGGGGTGCGAGAGGAGAACCCATGTCGCTCGACGTCTCACCGGCCCTACTCGAAAAGGCCGAGCGAGGCGAGGTCGACGAAGCTGAATTCGTCGACTGCGTCCGGACCTCCCTGCCTTACGCATGGGAGATGATCAGCTCCCTGGTGGCTCAGCTGAAGGTCGACGGCGGAGCGTTCGCCGACAACCAGACGCCGCCGCCGGACGAGCAGGCGCGCGGTCAGTTGCTGCGTGCGCTCGCGAGTGACGCGATACGCGGCGCGCTGCAGCGGCACTTCGGTGTACGCCTTGCCTTCCAGAACTGCCACCGGGTGGCGGTGTTCCCCATGGACGGCTCGGTCGACGAGAAGCTGGCTCGCTTCACCTCGGTGCGCAGCCAACTGCTGAACCAGTCCCCGGAGTTCAGGGACTGCTGACGCGGCGGGTGGTGCACTGCTTGCCGCTCCCGTACGCGGGAGGTGCTTCTGTACTGGGGCGGCAAGCTCCCCGCGGTTCGCTCAGCCGAGGTGGGGGAGCACCTCGGCTCCGAGCCGCCGTACGTTCTCCTCGGTCGCCGCGAGGTCTCCGGACCCCTCGACGAGCAGCGCGAAGCGGGAGATGCCGGTCCGCTCCGAGGTCGCCGCGAGCCGGTCGACGCACAGGCGCGGGGTGCCCACCGGGTGCAGCCCGCAGAGGAGTTCGGTGTACGCGAGCGGGTCGCGCATCCGGCGCTCGCGGTCGTCCACCGTCACATGGGCGTCGAGCCCCTGCTTCAGCCAGCCCGGCATCGCCTTCACCAGAGCCTCCTCGGCGTCGGCACGCTTGTCCGCGATCTGGCAGACACCGGCAGACACATGGGCCGCGCCGCGGATCTCCTCCGCCGGCCGCCCGGCCGCCCGGGCCAACTGGCGCCACAGGGTGACCATTTCAGCTTTCTCCTCGTCCCCGACATGCATGCCGAGCAGCATCGGCAGGCCCCGCTCGGCCGCCAGTCGCACGCTCGCGGGCGAGGTGCAGGCGACGACGACCTCGGGGCCCGGCGCGTCCGACAGCGCCTCCGACGGCCTTGGTACGACGGGCACTTCACGGAACGCGAAGCGGTCCCCGGTGCCCGCGACCGACGGCTCGCGCAGCCAGCGCATCAGCAGATCGAGTGATTCCGGGAACCCCTGTTCGTACGCGGCGAGACCCGAGCCGAACACCTCCAGGTCCACCCACGGCCCGCCGCGCCCCACACCCAGCGAGAAGCGCCCCCCGCTCGTCACATGCAGCAGCGCGGCCTGTTCGCCGAGGGCGACCGGGTGGACGGTGGGCAGCACGCTGACCGCGGTGCCGACGCGGATGCGCTGGGTGCGGCCCAGCAGTAACGCGGCCAGGGTGACCGCGGACGGGCAGGTGCCGTAGGGCACGAAATGGTGCTCGGCCAGCCAGGCCGTGTCGAGACCGGCCTCCTCCGCGACCTCCACCGAGCGGACCGCGCGGTGCAGGGCCTCCCCCTGGCCCTGCCCCGGGAACTGGGCCGCCAACACAAAACTTCCGACGCGCATGGCTTTTCCTGCTTCCTTGGCTCCGACACGGAGCTCCCCCACCGGGCATAACCGCCCGACACGTGCCGAGGACACGGCCTGGCAAAGAGATTTGCGGATTGTCTGCAGAATGCGCGGTCCCGAGGGGGACTTGTGCGGGTTGATGCCCTTCGCATACCCCTGTCCGCGCCACGTAGGCTGGACACAGCCCTTGCCTCCTGTATAGCCCCGTGAGGTGTTCTGTGTCCCCGCGTCGCAACCGACCCAAGGAGTCCGGTTCCTCCGGCCAGAGTGCCGACGACGAGCCCTCGGGCCGCTACGGCGGCTGGCAGTCCACGGAGCACTGGCAGGGCGAGGAGTGGAGCGTGCGCCATGTCGCCGGGGCGAGCGCGCAGGGCAAGACATACCGCTGCCCCGGCTGCGACCAGCAGATTCCCTCCGGTGTCCCGCATGTCGTGGCCTGGCCGGAGCACTCTGGCGTGGACGAGCGCCGGCACTGGCACAAGGCGTGCTGGAACGCGAAGGACCGCCGCACCACACGGGTGCAGCGGTCCAGGAACGCGCCGAAGTTCTGAGCCTGTGTCCTAGCAAGTGGTACGGCTCACACGTCCCGCTTCTCCAGCAGCGCGACCGCGCCCGCGAACGCCACGGCCGTCACGCCCACGATGATCCACAGCGGGTCCCAGCCCGAAGGGCCGGAATCCGTCAGGGAGTTGGAGTAGAAGACGCTCAGCTGGTTCGGGATCGAGTACTCGAACAGCTTCTGGCGTACGTCCTCCAGGGACTGCGAGAACATGAACAGCGCGATGACCAGCGGGGCGAGCACCGCGCCGATCATGACGGTGATCGCGCCCGCCGAGTGCCGGATGATCGAGCCGATGATCAGCGAGAGCAGCCCGAGCAGCGCGATGTAGAGCGAGACGCCGACCGTCCCCTTGAGCCACTCGCCGGCGGACGGGTCCTTCGCGCCGTTGTTCTCCAGCAGCGAGGCGTCCACGAAGGCGATGAACCCCGAGGCCACCAGGGTGACCACGAAGGCGACCCCGAAGAACACGATCGACTTCGCCGCGAGGACCCGGCCGCGGCTGGGGCACGCGGTCATCGTCGTGCGGATCATGCCCGTGCCGTACTCCGAGGCCGTGGTCAGCACGCCGAGCGTGATGATGCACATGCAGCCGAGCAGCAGCCCGAAGAAGCCGTAGGAGAGCGGGTTCTCGCCGTTCAGCTGCGAGGAGGAGTTGCTGACCACGACGGCGGCGAGCAGGCCGATGCCGATGACGAGGACCACGAAGACGCCGAGCGTCCAGATCGTCGAGCGCACCGACTTGATCTTCGTCCACTCGGAGGCGAGCGCGTGCCCGAGATGCGTGCGCACGACCGGGATCGGCGAGGTGTACCCGCCGTACGAAGGACCGTTCGCCGCCTGCCAGTTGGGCGCGGATGCGATCCCGCCCGCGCCCCCGGCCGCACCCGCGCCCGGAGCCGGTGCGGCCGCCGGGGCGCCCTGTGCCGGGCCCTGGGGCGCCTGTGCCGCCGTCTGCGGGGCCTGCGGCGCCGGAGTCGTGTACGGGCCCGGTGCGGGCGCCACGGGCGCCGCAGGGGCGCCGTACGGATTCGGGGCGCCGTAAGGATTCGCCGGGGGCTGGCCCATCGCGAACGGCCGGCCGCCCTGCTGCGGAGACGGCGGCGCGTACCAGCCCGGCTGGCCCTGCCCCGGTACCGGCATGGGCGGCTGCGCGCCCGGCGGCAGCTGCTGCATCAGACCGGCCTTCTGGTCGGTCGTCGAGCGGTAGTCGACGGCCCCCTGCGTCATCCGCATGTAGGCCTCCTCCAGCGAGGCCTGATGCGGGGACAGCTCCCAGAGGCGTACGTCCGTGTCGTGCGCGATGTCGCTGATGCGCGGCAGGGGCAGTCCCGTGACGCGCAGCCCGCCGTCCTGCTCGGGCAGCACGTGCCCGCCCGCCTCGGTCAGCGCGGAGGTCAGCTTCTCGCGCAGCTGGGGCTCCGTGTCCGGGGTGCGCACGCGCGCGAAGTCGGCGGAGTTCGCCGAGATGAAGTCCCGCACGCTCATGTCGGAGAGGAGCTGCCCGCGCCCGATCACGATGAGGTGGTCCGCCGTCAGCGCCATCTCGCTCATCAGGTGCGAGGAGACGAAGACGGTACGGCCCTCCGCCGCGAGCGCCTTCATCAGGTTCCGCACCCAGAGGATGCCCTCGGGGTCGAGGCCGTTGACCGGCTCGTCGAAGAGCAGCACCTGGGGGTCGCCGAGGAGAGCGGCGGCGATGCCGAGCCGCTGGCCCATGCCGAGGGAGAAGCCCTTGGAGCGCTTTCTCGCCACGTCCTGGAGGCCCACGACCCCGAGCACCTCGTCCACGCGCCGGGCCGGGATGCCCGAGAGCTGGGCCAGGCTGAGTAGATGGCTGCGGGCGCTGCGGCCGCCGTGCACGGCCTTGGCGTCGAGCAGGGCGCCGACCTGTCTGGGGGCGTTCGGCAGCTTGCGGTAGGGGAAGCCGCCGATCGTCACCTGTCCTGACGTGGGGTTGTCCAGGCCGAGGATCATGCGCATCGTCGTCGACTTGCCCGAGCCGTTGGGCCCGAGGAAGCCGGTGACGGCACCGGGCCGCACCTGGAAGGAAAGGTTGTACACGGCGGTCTTGTCGCCGTAGCGCTTGGTCAGGCCGACAGCCTCGATCATGCTCCGCACCCATCGAAAGGATCAGGACAGCAGGGCACACGCCCCCGTAAGGGTTAGGAGGATATCGGGGCGCTGACGGTTCCGCCCAAGAGAAAGTAAAGCAACGCCCGAGCCGTGCTCCTGGCTACGCGTCCCGCCGCTTCAGAAGGACATAGGCGCCCACGAGCGAGGCGAGCACCCACAGCGCCATGATCCCGAACCCGCCCCACGGTCCGTACGGCGACGAGTCGTCGACCGGGGTGACCACCTGCATGATCTTGCTGCCGGCCTGGTCGGGCAGGTACCGGCCGATCTTCTTCGTCGCGGAGACGTTGCCGAGGATGTTGGAGATCAGGAAGAAGAACGGCATCAGGATGCCCAGCGACAGCATCGGCGAGCGCAGCATCGAGGCGACGCCCATGGAGAACATCGCGATCAGCGTCATGTAGAGCCCGCCGCCGATCACCGCGCGCAGCACGCCCGGGTCACTGATCTCCGCCTTGTGGGAGCCGAGCATCGCCTGCCCCAGGAAGAACGTGACGAAGCTCGTCACCAGCCCGACCACCAGACACAGCCCGGTGGCCACCGCGATCTTGCTGAACAGGAAGGTGCCGCGCTGCGGGACGGCCGCGAGCGAGGTGCGGATCATGCCGGTGCTGTACTCGTTCGACACCACGAGCACCCCGAACACGATCATCGCGAGCTGACCAAGACTCATCCCGGCGAAGCTGATGAACGTCGGGTCGAAGGACAGCTTGTCCTTGGCGCTCATGTCGTCGAACTGGCTCTTCGACAGCGCCGAGATCAGCATGCCGAGCCCGATCGTCACCACCAGGGCCAGCGAGAGCGTCCACACCGTCGACGCGACGGAACGGATCTTGGTCCACTCCGAGCGGATGACCTGGGTCGCCGCCATGTCAGCCCTTCTTCCAGTCGTCGCCCCAGCCCTGCTGCCGGGCAGGTGCCACGGGGGGTGGTGGTGCGTCGGAATGCGCGTGGTACTCCACCGACTCCGCGGTCAACTGCATGAACGCCTCCTCCAGAGAGGCCTGTTGGGGACTCAGCTCGTGCAGCACGAGCTGGTGCGACGCGGCCAGCTCACCGATCTGCTCGGACTTGCTCCCGTCGACTTCGAGCACCCCGCTGCCGGATTCGACGACCGTGATCCCGGCCTGGTGCAGCACGTCGAGCAGCCGCTCGCGCTGCGGGGTGCGGATCCGGACGTAGGACCGCGAGTTCTGCTGGATGAAGTCGGCCATGGAGGTGTCCGCGAGGAGCCGGCCCTGGCCGATGACGACGAGGTGATCGGCCGTCAGCGCCATCTCGCTCATCAGGTGCGAGGAGACGAAGACCGTACGGCCTTGCCCGGCAAGGGACTTCATCAGGTTGCGGATCCAGTGGATGCCCTCGGGGTCGAGCCCGTTGACCGGCTCGTCGAACATCAGGATCCGCGGGTCACCGAGCAGCGCGCCCGCGATGCCGAGCCGCTGGCCCATGCCGAGCGAGAACCCCTTGGCCTTCTTCTTCGCGACGGAGGTGAGGCCGACGGTGTCGAGTACTTCGTGCACCCGGGCCTTCGGGATGCCGTTGCTCTGCGCGAGACACAGCAGGTGGTTGAAGGCGCTGCGGCCGCCGTGCATGGCCTTGGCGTCGAGGAGGGCGCCGATGTAGGTCAGCGGGTCCTTGAGCTGGTCGTAGTGCTGGCCGTCGATGCGTACGTCCCCGGCGGTCGGCCGGTCGAGCCCGAGCATCATGCGCATGGTCGTCGACTTGCCGGCGCCGTTCGGGCCGAGGAAGCCCGTGACGATGCCGGGTCTGACGGCGAAGGTGAGGTTGTTGACCGCCATCTTCTCGCCGTACCGCTTGGTCAGCCCCTCAAGCTCGATCATGCGGCCACGCTAAGACGGGCGTTCGGCGGATGCCACCCGAACGGGCAAACAGAGTCCGACGAGGCAGGCAACAACCTTGAATCCTCTCCCGCTTGAAGGGCGGGGGATTCCTGGCTCAGGCTGCTTCCTGGAGCAGCGCTCCAGGAGGTCTTACGCCCTCGACGCCAGCCGGGTTGAGACCTGCCCGGACGAGCATCACCTGGGCGGAGTTCTTGTCTCTGGGGGACGCGGCTCCGCATGCGGTGCAGGTGTAGGTACGCTCCGACAGCGGTAGTGCGTGCTTGGTTCTCGCTCCGCACTGCGCGCAGTCCATGGTGGTGTGCGCGGGGTGTACCAGGCGGACATCCCGCCCGTGCTTGCGGCCCATCTCCAGCAAGGCCGTCTTAGTGGCGCCGATCGCCGCGTCAGCGGCTTTGCGGGCCATGGTGGTCTTGGCGAGGAACTTCGGGCGGAAGTCCTCGACAGCGATCACGTCATGGTCGGTCACCACGCGCTTTGCCCACTTGCGGCCGGTGTCCTGCCGCTGACGGGCCACCTTCTTGTGCGCCTTCGCCCGCAACTTCTTAGCTTCGCGATATCCCTTCGAGCCGGGCTGGCCCTGCTTGGGTTTCCTGCGGGCCATCATCCGGTCGTAGCGCGACAGCTTCGCCTGGACCTTCTTGCCGTGCTGGACGTGGGGGAGGTCATGTGCGTCGGATGTGGTGGTCGCGGTCTCCTTGACGCCCCAGTCGATGCCGATCACTGCGCCGATCTCGGGCAGGGGTTCTGCCTGGGCGGGGACGACGAAGGAGGCATACCAGTGGCCGAGGCTGTCCTGATAGATCCGTACCGAGGACGGGGTGGTAGGCAGGTCGCGCGACCACACCACGCCCAGCACGATCCCGCCCGCCAAGTGCAGGCGCCCGTCCTTCAGCCGGAAGCCGCGTTGGGTGTAGTTCAGACTCGGGAGGGCCTCGCGCTTCTTCTTGCACTTCGGCATCCCGGCCCGCCGCCTCTGAGGCAGACGGTCCTTGATGTCCTTCCGCGCCTTCGCGCGGGACCTGCCGAAGTCCCGGATGGTCTGCTGCTGCGGCACCGAACTGCCCTCGCGAAGCCACGACGTCGCCTTCCGGGCTGCCGTCAGCATCTTGTCGAGCTGGGCCGGACCGCAGGTGACGTTTTCACCACTGGCCTTGTTACGCGCGTGCACCGCCTTGGACTTGGCTACGCACTCGTTCCACACCCACCGGCGCCGATCCTATTCCGCACACAGCTGCGTGCGGGCGGTCGACGACACGCGCAGCCGGAATGTCCACCGGGCGTGCCCAGTGTCTCCCGTCGCCTGTGATGCCACCATGGCTACACGTTAGCTATAGAATGGCTACATGGTCAACTTCAACGTCCGATTCCCCGAAGACCTTCACGGCCGTGTGCGCGCTCAGGCGGCTGCGGACCGACGGTCCATCAACTCCGAGATCCTGTGTCTGATCGAGCTCGGCCTCACCGCCGTCTCGGCAGACGCCGGATCGCTCGGCAGCGATCCGGCCAAACCTGCCCCGCGACGCGGGAAGCCGGATTCCTCCCCGGCCTGAAGTCCGGGGCATCCTCTGGATCTCCGCCGTGCCCACAGGAGGATCGTCGAGCGTACGGCCGTGTGGTCCCCCTTGCTGCCCAACTGCTGCGCTACGAGATGATCCTGTCCCTCGACCCGGTCGCCGACTCCGCCCTCGTCGGGATCGTCGACGACGTGTATCTGCCGTTGCTGCGCGGGCACGGCTGAGGCCCGCACTCCCGAAGGGAATGCGGGCCTCAGCCGTACGAACTACCGCGTGACTACCGGGACTGCTGAGCCGGAACTCCACGAGAGATCGGCTCGTCCTCGACCGGCGAGCTCGCGGCGGCCACCGCGGCGCCGGTGAGCGTGGCGAGCATCTCGCGCACGTTCGTCAGCTGGGCGTTGATGCTGTCGCGACGGTTCGTCAGGGCGGCCAGCTCGCGCTCGGATTCCGAACGGATGCGGTCGGCCTTGGCGTTCGCGTCGGCCACGATGTCCTCGGCCTGGCGCTGAGCCGTCTCCACCGTCTGACGGGCGCGACGCTCCGCGTCCGTGCGCAGCTTCTCGGCCTCAAGCCGGAGCTGCTCCGCGCGGTGCTCGATCTCCGCGAGGCGCTTCTCGGCCTTCTGCTGACGCGACGCCAGGTCGCGCTCGGACTGCTCGCGGCGCTTGGCGAGGTTCGTCTCGAAGTCGGCGGCGGCCTGCGCGGCCTTGGCGCGGGTCTCCTCGAAGAGGGCGTCGGCCTCCTCGCGCTTCTGCTGCGCGTCCTTCTGAGCCTCGCCACGCAGCTGGGCGGAGTCGCTCTTGGCCTTCTCGACGATCCGGACGCCCTCGTCCTCCGCCTTGGACTTGCGCTCCGCAGCGAACGATTCTGCGTCGTTGCGGACCTGCTGAGCAGCGGACTCCGCGAGTTCGCGGTGCTGCTCGGCCGCGCGCCGTGCCTCCTCGCGCAGGTCCTTGGCCTCTTCCTCGGCGAGGCGGAGGATCTTCTCGACCCGCGCGCCGAGACCGGCGTACGACGGCTCGGCGTCGCTTACCTGGGCCGCGGCGTTCTGCGTTTCGAGGTGGAGCTCCTCGATGCGCTTTTCGAGAGCAGTGATACGGGCCAGAGCGCTGTCACGGTCGGAGACGAGCTTCGAGATGCGTTCGTCCACCTGAGCGCGGTCGTACCCACGCCGCACAAGCTCGAAGCCGTAGGGGGAAGTGTCGCTCATGGGGTTCCTGTCGAATGAGACCGGTGAGGTGATAGGTGGAATCCTAGGGGCCGAAGCGGTGTGTCATCGAGCGGATGCGTGTTTGATCTGGAGAATGACACCCCTTTTGAGTGGCTAACCGTCGGACCGCTTGCCAAAGACTCGGTCAAAGGCCCCAGAACACCCCGAACCTCACGGGGCTTTCTTAACCTTCAACAGACTTGCCACCCGAACGAGTTGCGCCCGCCGTGACTCCCGCCTTGACCCCGCCGTCCTTGGCCGCCGTCGGGGCCTCGAAAGACTCCAACGCTTCCAGGACGTCCTGGACACGGGAGATTTCGGCGTTGATGTCCTCGCGGCGGCGGACGAGCACCTCCAGATCGCGCTTGCCCTCCTCGACCGTGCGGCGGGCCTCGCGGATCGCCTCCGCCTTCAGCTCCTCGGCCTCGCGGATGAGCGTGGACTTCTTCTGCTCGGCCTCCTTGAGGAGACCCTCGGCCTTCTTCACGGCGGCGATACGGACCTTGCCCGCCTCGGAGTTGGCCTCCGAGACCAGCTCCTTGGCCTTCATCTGGGCCTTGCCGAGCTGCTCCTCGGCCGCCTTGATGAGCGCGTCACAGCGGTCGCCGGCCGACTTCATCGTCTCGGCGGACTCACGGCGGGCCCGCTCGTGCAGGTTCTCGATCTCGGCGGTGATGCGGTCGCGCAGCTCCTCGGAGCGCTCCCTTATGGCGGTGGCGTCCCGGCGCGCGCCGACGAGCAGCTCGTCCGCGTCCGTACGTGCCTGCTCCACGCGGGAGTTGCCCTCGACCGTGGCCTCGGACACCAGCCGCTCGGCCTCGCTGCGGGCCGCGCCGACCATCGAGTCGGCCTGTGCCTCGGCGTCCGCGGTCGTCTTCTGCGCCTGCTGCTGGGCCTCGCTGAGCAGCTTGTCGGCCTCGGCCGCGGTCTCCGTGATGAGGGTGTCGACCTGCTCGGCCGCCTCGGAGCGCCGCTTGTTGGCCTCCTTGCGGGCCTCGTCCAGCGTCCGCTCGGACTCCTCGCGCGCCGCCGAGGTGACCCGCTCGGCCTCCGCCTCCGCGTCCGCCTTGAGGCGTGCGGCCTCGCTGCGGATCCGCTCGGAGTGCTGCTGCGCGGAACCCACCGTGTCGGCGGCCTCGGCACGCAGCCGCTCCGCGTCCCCGGTCGCGTCCGAGATGAGTTTCTCGGCCTTGGCCACGGCCTCGGCCCGCACCCGCTCGGCCTCGTTGACGGTCTCCGTCTGGAGCCGCTCCGCCTCCGCCGTCACCTCGGTGATGAGGGTGTCGGCCTGCGTCGCCGCGTCCGAACGGATCCGGTTGGCGTCCTCGCGGGCGTCCGCCCGGGCCCGCGCCGCGTCCTGGTCGGCCTGCGCGATCGTGTCCGCGGCCTGGGTGCGCACCTGCTGGGCGTGCTCGGCGGCCTCCGACCGCAGCCGCTCCGACTCCGCGATGGCGTCCGAAACGGTGCGCTCCGCAAGGGCCTTGGCTGCGTCCGTCTCCTCGGCCGCCCGGCGCCGGACGCGGTTGGCGTCCTCGGTGGCCCGCTCCCGCTCGCTGTACGCGTCGGCGCGGACCCGGTCCGCCTCCTCCTGCGCCTCGCGCCGGGTGCGGTCCGCCACGTGCTCGGCGGCCGACCTGATCCCGGCGATCTCCTCCTGCGCCTGCTCGTGCAGCCCGGCGACGGACTCCCGTACCTGCTGGGCGTGCTGCTCGGCGCCCGACACCATCTCGGTGGCGCGCCGGTCGGCCTCCTCGACCAGTCGTACGGCCTCGGACTGCGCCTCCTCGACGCGGTTGCGCGCCGAGGCCAGCAGCTCCTCGCTCTGCTCGCGGGCCTGCTCGCGCTCCTGCCCGGCCTCCTCACGGGCCGACCCGAGCAGCTCCTCGGCCTCACGACGACGTCGTACGGCCTCCTCCTGGGCGGCGGCCAGCGTCTCGGAGGCCTCCGTGGCCAGCCGCTCGGCGGCGGCCTGGGCCTCCGCGCGGACGCGGTCGGCGGTGTCCTGTGCCTCGGTCTTGAGCCGCTCGGCCTCGGCGGAAGCCTCGGACCGCAGGCGTACGGCGATGGCCTCGCCCTCGGCGCGGGAGGCGGACGCGTCGGCGGCGGCCTCGTTGCGCAGCCGGTCGGCCTCCGCCTCGGCCTGGGCCTGGAGGGAGCGGATGCGGTCGGCGGCCTCGCCGCGCAGCCGCTCGGTCTCCTCGGCGGCCTCGCGGCGGATCCGCTCGGCCTCCTCGCGGGCGTCGGTGAGCGCCTGCTCGGCAGCGGCGAGCCGCTCCTCGGTCTCCGTGTGCAGCCGCGTCAGGCCCTCGGCGGCCTCCTCGCGGCGTGCCTCTATGGCCCGCTCGGTCTCGTCGCGCAGGTCGCGTGCGGCCTGTTCGGCGGCGGCCTTGATGCCCTCGGACTGCTCGATGACCTCGGAGCGGTGCCGCTCGGCTTCCTTGCGGGTGCGGTCGAGGGTCTCCTCGGCCTGCCGGCGCAGCGTGGTGGCGCGCTCGATGGCCTCGGTGCGGACCTTCTCGCTGTCCGTGGTGGCGGTCTGGCGCAGCTCGTCGGCGTCCGCGCGGGCCTTCGACAGCAGTTCCTCGGCGGTCTTGGCCGCCTCCTCGATCTGCTGGACGGCCTCGCGGCGGGCCTCGGCGCGGATGCGCTCGCCCTCGCCGACCGCGTCGGCCCGCAGCTGCTCGGCCTCGCCGCGCAGCCGGCGCGCCTCCTCCTGGAGCTCGACCGTCTTGGCCCGGTACTCCTTGGTGTCGTCCTTCGCCGCGCCCTTGAGCCCCTCGGCGATGTCGTGCGCCTGGGCACGCAGCCGGTCGGCCTCGGCCTCCGCCTCGGAGCGGATCCGCTCGGCCTCCTCGGTGGCGGCCTTCGTGGTGTTCTTGGCCTCCTCGGCCGCCTTGTCGAGGACTTCCTCGGCGGTTCGGGCTGCTTTCGCGAGCTGGGAGGCGGTCTCCTCGGCGGTGAGGCTGCGCGCGTTCTCCTCGGCCTCCGCGACGATCTTGTCGGCCTTGGCCTGGGCGTCCGCGACGATCTGCTCGGCGTCCGACTTGGTGGCCTCGGCCTCCTTGGTGGCCTCCGTCACCAGCCGGGCGACCTGCTCCTTCGCCGTCCGGGTGCGCTGCTCGTTGGCCGACTCGGCGCTCGCGAGCGCCTTGGCGGCGGCTTCCTTCGCCTCGCTGAGGACCTTCTCCGCCTCAAGGCGCGCCTCACGCAGTGAGGTTTCGGCCTCGGCCATGCGGGTCTCGGCGGCCCGGCTCAGCTCGGTGGCCTGACGGCGGGCGGAATCCGACTCGTTGACCGTGGAGCTGCGCAGCTGCTCGGCGTGGTCGGTGGCCTCCTGGGCCTGCGAGGACGCCGCGTTCAGCAGCCGCTCGGCGTCCGTGCGGGCACGGCGCAGCAGCTGCTCGGCCTCCGCGCGGGCCGCCTCGGCGTCCATCTCCAGCCGCTGCCGGGCCTCGGTGGCGACGCGCTCGGCCTCGGCGCGGGCGGCGGCCAGGGCCTGCTCGGCCTCGGCGCGCGACTCGTCCACGAGCCGGCGGGCCTGCGACTCGGAGCGGGCGCGGAGCTGCTCGGCCCACGCCACGTTCTCGTTGACGTGCGACTCGACGGTCTGCCGGCGCTCGGCCAGCTCCTGGTCGAGCTGCTGGCGCCGGGTCACGGCCTCCGTGTGCAGCTCCGCCTGGAGGCGCGCGGCCTGCTCGGCGTGCTCCTGGAGGATGCGCTGGGTCTGCGCGCGGGCCTGGCTCAGCTCCCGCTCGGCGTCCTGCCGCAACTGGTCGGCCTGGACCTGGGCATTACGAAGCATCTGCTCGGCCTGATAGCCGATGTCACCGCCGTCGTAAGCCGGTCGGGACATGAGGGTGCGGCGCGCCTCGTGCAGCTTGGCGCGCAGCACCTCGACCTGGTAGCCGAGGTCCTCGGCATGCTGGATCGCCTTTTCCCGCTCGGTCTTCAGCCGCTCCATCTCGGCCTCGAACCGAGAGAGGTGGTCGACGTCAGCCGCCGGCTCTCGCTCCTGGCGTTCGTAGCCCCGCACTGCGCGGTCCCATCCGTCCCCTGGTCGCGGTTTACTCCAACGAGCGCCGTCCATCCACCGAACGGTGCTCCCGGGGAATGGTGTCAGATCAACGACGGAGCATGGGCTGCTGCCCGACGCTCGCCCCCCGAAACCCGGACCCCGGCATGCCGTAGCCCTGGTTGCGAGCGACGACCGACCCCAACCCTACCGGCCCATATGTACGAGGGTCAGTGCTCAGGTGACTCAACAGGCGCCGAAGTGACCAGTTCTGTCAGTACGCCATGGCAATCCTTTGGGTGCAGGAACGTGATCCGTGACCCCATGGAGCCGCGCCGGGGCTCCTCGTACAGAACGCGTACGCCCTTCCCGCGGATGTCCTCGGAGTCCGTGTCGACGTCCGCCGTACCGAAGGCGATGTGGTGGACCCCCTCCCCGTTCTTCGCCAGCCACTTTCCTACGGCGGAGTCCTCACGGGTGGGTTCGAGGAGCTGGAGGTAGGAGGCGCCGCCGTCGTCCGTGTTGTTGATCTTCAACATGGCCTCGCGTACGCCCTGTTCCTCGTTGACCTCGGAGTGGAACACCTCGAAGCCGTACGTGGCCCGGTAGAACTCGACAGTCGTGTCGAGGTCGAAGCAGGCGATCCCGATGTGGTCGATTCGCGTCAGCATGTATGTAGTGCAGCGCTAGCGCGATGGTTACGCAACGTGCGCGCGATCACACCGACGGCCCGATGACGGGGTGGTCTACCGCTCAGTACATTTCAAGTAAACCCTCGTTCACTCCTCAGCTGAAAAATGCTGGAAGGGGATCGCACCTCATGTCTGGAACGAACAGCACGACCTCGGTGATCGTCGCGGGCGCCCGGACGCCCATGGGACGGTTGCTGGGCTCCCTGAAGTCCTTCTCCGGAGCCGATCTCGGCGGCTTCGCGATCAAGGCCGCCCTCGACCGTGCGGGTATCGGTGGCGACCAGGTGCAGTACGTGATCATGGGCCAGGTGCTCCAGGCCGGGGCAGGGCAGATCCCGGCACGCCAGGCCGCCGTCAAGGCGGGCATCCCCATGAGCGTCCCGGCGCTCACCATCAACAAGGTGTGCCTCTCGGGCCTCGACGCCATCGCGCTCGCCGACCAGCTCATCCGTGCAGGTGAGTTCGACGTGATCGTCGCGGGCGGCCAGGAGTCCATGACCAACGCCCCCCACCTGCTCCCCAAGTCCCGCGAGGGATACAAGTACGGCGCGATCGAGATGCTCGACGCGATGGCCCACGACGGCCTGACCGACGCCTTCGAGAACATCGCGATGGGCGAGTCCACGGAGAAGCACAACACGCGCCTGGGCATCGCCCGCCCCGAGCAGGACGAGATCGCCGCCCTGTCCCACCAGCGGGCCGCGGCCGCCCAGCGGAACGGCGTCTTCGAGGCCGAGATCACCCCGGTCGAGATCCCGCAGCGCAAGGGCGAGGCCGTCGTCTTCAGCAAGGACGAGGGCATCCGCGCGGAGACCACGGCCGAGTCCCTCGGCAAGCTGCGCCCGGCGTTCACCAAGGACGGCACGATCACCGCCGGCACCTCCTCGCAGATCTCGGACGGTGCGGCGGCCGTGGTCGTGATGAGCAAGACCAAGGCGCAGGAGCTGGGCCTGGAGTGGATCGCCGAGATCGGCGCCCACGGAAATGTGGCAGGACCCGACAACTCCCTCCAGTCGCAGCCCTCGAACGCGATCCTGCACGCCCTGAAGAAGGAGGGCCTGGAGGTCGAGAGCCTCGACCTGATCGAGATCAACGAGGCCTTCGCCGCCGTCGCGGTCCAGTCAATGAAGGACCTCGGGGTGTCCACGGAAAAGGTGAACGTCAACGGCGGGGCCATCGCCCTGGGCCACCCCATCGGCATGTCCGGCGCCCGGCTCGTGCTGCACCTGGCCCTGGAGCTCAAGCGGCGCGGCGGCGGGGTCGGCGCGGCGGCGCTGTGCGGCGGCGGCGGTCAGGGTGACGCGCTGATCGTGCGGGTACCCAAGGCCTGAGCAGCAGAACCTTTTCGCACATCCGCAAGGGATCGGAGCCGTGATGCAGGACGTCGCCTCGCTGGTGGCCCAGGCCAGGGAAGGCCGGCCGCGGGCCGTGGCCCGGCTGATCTCCCTGGTGGAGGGGGCGTCCCCCCAACTCCGGGAGGTCATGGCGACACTCGCACCGCTGACCGGCGGGGCCTACGTCGTGGGCCTCACGGGATCGCCGGGCGTAGGCAAGTCGACGTCCACGTCCGCGCTGGTCACGGCGTACCGCAAGCAGGGCAGGCGGGTCGGCGTCCTGGCCGTCGACCCGTCCTCGCCGTTCTCGGGCGGCGCCCTGCTCGGCGACCGCGTCCGCATGTCGGACCACTCCTCCGACCCCGGCGTCTACATCCGCTCGATGGCCACCCGCGGCCACCTCGGCGGCCTCGCCTGGTCCGCCCCGCAGGCCATCCGCGTCCTCGACGCGGCGGGCTGCGACGTGATCCTGGTCGAGACGGTCGGGGTCGGCCAGTCGGAGGTGGAGATCGCCTCCCAGGCCGACACCTCCGTCGTCCTGCTGGCCCCCGGGATGGGCGACGGCATCCAGGCGGCGAAGGCCGGAATCCTGGAGATCGGCGACGTCTACGTCGTCAACAAGGCCGACCGTGACGGCGCCGACGCGACCGCCCGCGAGCTGAACCACATGCTCGGCCTGGGCGAGTCCCGCGGCCCCGGCGACTGGCGCCCCCCGATCGTGAAGACGGTCGCCTCCCGCGCCGAGGGCATCGACGAGGTCGTGGAGGCGCTGGAGAAGCACCGGGCGTGGATGGAGGAGCACGGTGTCCTCGCGGAGCGCCGCGCGGCCCGCGCCGCCCGCGAGGTCGAGACGATCGCGGTCACGGCCCTGCGCGCCCGCATCGGCGACCTGCACGGCGACCGCCGCCTGAGCGCGCTCGCGGAGCGGATCGTGGCGGGGGAGCTGGACCCGTACCGGGCGGCGGACGAACTGATCGCGGGCATCACGGAGGGTTGAGCGCGGACATCACCGAGAGCTGACCCGGTGGTCAACGGCCGTGTCCCGTTGGTACGTTGACCGCATGTTCCTCCTCTTGGCATAGGGCCCGCCCCGGCCCGCGCACGGCAGCGATCACATCGGATCGCATCTGATCGCCGTCGCGCGGCGCACAAGCGTCCCCTTTCCCTGCCTCCAGTTGAGGAACATCTCGCATGTCCGCGTCTTCTTCCACGCCGACTTCGGCGTGCCCTTCGTATGCCTCCGTGCTCCAAGTCCCGTACGCCCGCCGCACGTTCGCCGCAGCGCTCGTCGGCCGCCTCTCGTACGGAATGGTCTCCCCGGCGGTCCTGCTCGCGGTCGTCCGCGCCACCGGCTCCTACGCCGCCGCCGGCACGATCATGGCCGTCTTCGGCACCGCGACCGTCCTCCTGCTACCCCTGCGCGCCGCCCTGGTCGACCGCCACGGCCCCCGCCGCGCCCTCCTCCCCATGGCGATGCTCTACGGCGGTCTCCTGTGCGTCCTCGCGGCGGTGACCTGGAGCCCCGGGACGCCGGAGGTGGTGCTCGGCGCGGTGGCCGCGCTGACGGGCATGTGCGCGCCCCCGCTCGGACCCACGATGCGCTCTGTGTGGGCCGAACTCGTCGGTGACCGTGGGTTGTTGCAGCGCGCGTACAGCCTCGACGGCGTCGCGGAGGAACTCCTGTACGTCGTCGGCCCGTTGGCGGTCGGCGCGCTGCTCGTCTTCGCTCCACCGGCGGCCGGGGTCCTGCTCAGCGCGGCCCTGATCGTGACCGGGACGATCGCCTTCGTCAGGTCACCGGCACTGTCCGGAGTACGCGTATCCGCGGGCGCCGGGCGGGGGTTGAGGCCGGCCCGGGTTCGCGGGCTGCTCGGTCCGGTCGTCGTGGCCGGGGGGATGGGGCTCGCGTTGAGTGCGGTCTACCTGTTGGTGATGGCGTTCGTCGAGCAGCGGGGGTACGGCGACGATGTCGTGCCCTGGGTGCTGGCGGCGGTGTCGGCGGGCAGTGCGGTGGG